>CAZMPG010000007.1:0-38889 GCA_964568345.1 uncultured Candidatus Saccharibacteria bacterium
ACAGGCCTTCAGCCGCGAGCAGAGCGTGGCGGGAAGCAGTCTATGATCTGAGGGGCGTTTCGGTACCATAGCGACCACGATCCTGGATTGCTTCGTCGCCTCCCGACGGGTCGGCTTCTCGCAATGACAACGACATCGGGCTGTTTATGGAAGGCGTGAGCAGTTACTTCTCGCAAGATTGACATGCTGTGTTCAGTGATGTAGTATTTTGCTCGGTATGTACCATCCAACAGAGGGGGAATTCGGATGAATCTTACAACCAGCGTTCTCGACACAGGAAGCATCTTTGCTGCCATGCGTGCGGCAGAGGTTTACCTGGGTGCCACTTCTTTGTGGCGTGCTACTAACTTAGAGCAGAGAGAAGTCATCGCCCTGCACATGAGTGCGCCTGCGGCATTGGGCAAGGTGCCCGAGCTCAGAAGCCTTGCGCACCGTAGCGCCGAAGTACTCAACCGCATGGCCCGCGAGGCAGGCTTCACCATTCAACTGAAGCCCTGGCAGGAGAGCCCCGATCAGTTCGGGGCTATCGCTCTACTGAAGCTCGCACTCCAGTGGCTCGCTGTAGGCACATTGGCTGACGCACAGGGCAAGCCCTACCAGGTGTGCGGCAAGGATGCGTTCGCGCTCACGTGCGAAACGCACGGCGTACGGTTCTACCGGTCAAACGGTCATAGACACCCGGTCATTGTGGTGCCGACGAAAAACGGTGATCAGGTGTACTTCGTGCGTGTCAAAGACGACAAGCGCTATCTCGATTGGCAATATTGGCAATACCGGTATCACGTCGCAAGTTTCTTCAAACCTGAGTATTTTACCTGCGACTATCGCTACTCCGGCGTCATCGTCCCCAAGGTGCGGCTGGATAGGCAGCCGGACATCAGCTGGCTTATCGGGATGCAGTACGCGGATGCGTTCATTACGCAGGCGCTCCAGCAGGTCAAGCTCGGTATGAACCACCTGGGTGCCCTGGTCGAGGCGTGCACCCTGCTGGGTGTGTCGCGCGGCGTCCGCGCCACGCGTGAAGAACTCTACCCGCTCGACGGCCCGTTCCTCATGGTCGTGAAGCGGCCCCGTGTTGAGCTCCCGATTTTCGTCGGCCTCATCGCGGAGGACGTCTTCGCCGACCCCGGCGAGCTCGCATTCTAATATAGGAAACGGCCCCTTTGGTAAGGGGCCGTGATTCGTACGTGTATACAGAGAACGAAAAGAACGAGGCTCACGTCATGGAGAGCGACCAGAGCGCATCGTCGGCCATGTACACCACCTTGTCCCCAAGGCGGGCAAGCCGCATGGTCGTTTCAATGCCGCGATCCTCCACCCGACGCACCACACCGCTTGATGGTACGGTGATCGTTAGCTCACCATCGCGCTCGATCAGAGCGACCACCCCCTTCGGCAGGACCGCGACGTTGTGCTCCATATCGGCTGGCTGCAGCTCTCCATGGGCATGGTCAAGCGACGCGTCAAGGTAGCAGATCATGCGTTGGTACGTTCCCTGCCCCGAAAGAACCGTGAGGACTGCGATGCGCCCGTACGCGGTTGCATCTACCACCGTGAGCCTGTCGAGCTCGCGCACGCGGACGACCGCAACCCCACCCCCTTCCATGGGTACGACGAGATACTTTGCACCGAGTGCATCCATGACGCCGACCTCTGCATACCAGGTGGTTGCGTACGGAAGCACCTGCCAGACCGTGCCGAGCGAAGCGACCGGCCGCGTGCCGAAACGGCGCACTACTACCTCCTGCAGCCCCTGCTCGCCGAGCGCAAAGAGCCGTCCAGCTCCCTGCACGACGCGGAGTGCCGAGACCGTGAGCGGGCATGCCACGGGTCCCTCTTCCGTGACACACGTAAGATCAAGGAAACCATCCGTGACACGGGCGACGAGAGCCATACCGGCACCACCGACCACCTCCGTGTCCTTGGTGCCGAGCACCGGCAAGACGCGCTGTGTTGCAACCGCAACGAGTGCGCCGCTTGCACATCGCACATACCCCGCTGGATACACGGCGACAACCGGATCATTCGGTGCGGCGTAGAGCTTGCGGTACGTGAGCGCACCCTGCGCAGTCGTCACCATGCGGACCGTCCGCATCGGCTGCACAGCGCTCGCGCCGAGCGCAAAGGGTGATGGGGGGCTACCCCGCTCACCGTGCTCAAACACCGCCCGGTACCAATCGGAGAGCTTCCCGGGGATAGACCCCAAGTCGCGCACCGCACTGTTGAGCCGCACGCTAGACCGAAAGACCGACGCCTGCGCCCGCATCCGCGCCTCGAGATCGTGCTGGTCGAAGCCCGCAAGCGACCCCTTGTACGGATGGATACCCGCATACACCTGGAAGGTGACCACCGCCCAGGCGAACCAGTCAGTTCCCCTGCTGAAGTCGGGGTGGTGGTAGTCTCGGATTGACGGCATGATGACCTTCGCAGGCCACCTGCCGAATGCGAATGAGTCAACATCAATGACCCGTGGCTCATAGGACCCCGCGGTACTCCAGGCGAGCCAGTTGAGCTCGTTTGCATCCACAAGGAGTGCCTGCTTGCTGTGCACGAACGTCACCGCCTCACGCATACGGGCGACGAGCGTGGAGGCGTGTGCCAGGGTAAACGACGCACGCTTCCAGAACGCGTTCGTAAACACGCGGGCGAGCGGCTCACCGTCAACATACCGCATGTAGTACCCGATCGCCCGACCCTGCCGATCCCGCACGAGTCCGCCGGGGGTAACGAGGTAGGGGTGCGCGAGTGTCATGAGCTCGGTGAGCTTTGCATCCATATCGTCGCGACGCATCTTTCCCGCATCGGTGTATACTTTCACCACCGTATCATGGAGGCGGTACAGTGAACCCTCACCGCCAGTCGCCAGGTGGTCCGCTTGGCGAAGCAGGACAGGACCACGACCGTCAAGAACCACCGGTATCGTACTCGTCGTATTCATGGCTATTCCCCCATCATCATGGTGCTCATGAGGACCGCGCCGGCGACATCGTCGTACGGTTCGGTACCCCCCTGTTCATAGGTTTTCAGCTGGCGGATCATGCGCCGCTTGAGAAATGCACCGGCGAGCGACTTGAATGCGACAAGGTCCCTCACCGCTTGCACCCACGGCACGCCTTGCACTTGCGTGACGCCGTCGGAAAACACACCGACCATGCGCATGTGGGCGAGCTCGTCTTGACCGAAGCGTAGGGTGATACCCTGCATACCCTCTGCAAGGGTGTAGGGTACCGACGTGCAGGTCTGCATGCCACTACGCACCAAGCACCGCTCTTCGGTCAGTCGCACCTGTGCAAGGTCTCCTCCCTGCGCGGCAATGAACGCGTCGTGCGATCCGTCCGCATAGCTCGGGTAGTACGGCATATTGCCATCCCATGTGAAGCGGGAAAGCTGCATACTCCCATCGTCATACGCGCACACGACCGCACCATCACCCACAATCCGCACAAAACCGCCGATCGGCGATACGTATGCTATTGCGAGGGTCGCGAGCATATCGTGCTCACGGAGGCTAAGCAGCACACGCCCCTCACGCTGGAGCACGAGGACCCTCGCCTGTATGGCGTCGGCATCAAGCGGGCCGCCCGCTTCATACGTATCTGCAATCGCACGGGCTGTTACGTGTGCCACGAGCCGCGCACCCACATCGGTTTGTCCGCCGCTGCTGCAGCCGTCGGAGACGATCGCATAGGCATAGCCGGGTGCCGCATGGGCAAGCGCATAATCCTCGCACGGCAAGCCGCTCCGCACGTGCTGTGTGCCGATTCCAAAGAATGCATCCGCTGAAACAGTGTTCATACCCAACCTCCCACAAGAAAGGCGGCAGCTTGCGCTGCCGCCGGTTGTTGCCACGTTAGATGGTTGCAGCGATCTGTGTACTGGGCCCGCCGGTACCAAGCGCTTGCGACTGGCTTGAGACCGACTGCGACACGTACCCGGCAAGCTTCGCGAGCTTGCCCTTGGTCGCTTCTCCGGCGTCTACGTAGTGGGTCATGCCCGCCTCCTGTTTGAAGGTTGCGAGCAACCTACCACACCCTGCGGTATTGACGCCGACGAGGACCGACACCAGGGATTCGAGCTTCTCACCACGCACCGCGCGTTCGATCTCCTCTTTCACCATTCGCATGGTTGCAGTTGACGCATTCTCGCCCCCATCAGTAATGACGAAGACGATAGCGTTCACGCCGAAGTCGTTGTCGGCGAGCTCCTTCGCATAGGTGTTCGTTGCGCCAACAGCGGAGAAGACAGCATCGCAGAGCGGCGTGTCGCCACCCGGACGAATCGCGGGATAGGCAGCGGGGTCAATGTCGGCGAGCGGCTTGAAACCGTGTATCTCGTTGACACCGCCCTTGTGCTGGCTACCAAAGGTGATGACCCGCACGAGCAAGTTGTCGGAACGAGGCGACCGCTTGGAGGCCTCGACCGCCATGACGAGCATGTTCCGCAGCTCCTTGTCGAACCCCCATACCGATCCGGTCTCGTCGACCGCGATCGTGACGAGCGTGTACTCGGTCGCACCAAGCTCTTCGATTCGTGCTCCTGTGAAGGTAAAGGTGCTGCCGCCGATGGTGCGAGCGTTCATGGAGGGGTTTTCAGTTAGCCTGGGCATGGTCGTACTCCTCTTGGGTGATATGGTGTACCGCGCGGCACCGCCGCGCGGGTGGTTGGTTAGGCCAGGAATGCATCGGAGGTCATGAGCTTCATGCCCCGCACCTCCATATCCTTGAGCCAGGCCTCTGCGATCGCCGGAAAGTCGGGCCCACCCGGCACTGCGGGAACAGGGCTCGAGCAATCGGTGAGGATCACGAACTTTGCGAGTTGATCCGGCCCGATGTTCTTCACAATCTGGTCGATGGTCGACTTCACGCAGTGCGAGAGCGCCTCACCGGCGATGGCGATGATGTCGGCGCCGGCGAGCAGGTTGAGGAAGGCGCTGTTGAGCTGGGTCGAGGGGTCGTTCGGGTCGGGCACCTCCGCCATGAGCGCGCCGAAGTGCTCGGTAAAGGTGTTGGTTCCCTTCACCACGTAGTCAACGTTCGCAAACTCGCGCCGCTCCCAATTCTGGAGTGCTGCCAGAAGGTCCGGCTGGACGTTGTGCCCCGGCGAACCAATGAGACAGTGCTCCGGCCAGATCATGAGCGGGTAGTTGCCCTGCGCCGCAAGCGCCCGTGCATAGCCAAGGAGGCGTGCACGAAAGCCTGGGTTGCGCGGCAGCCAGATACCGTTCTCGATGTCGTCCGCAGTGATGATGGTGAACGGGTTTGGCGGTGCGCCATCCACGTTGCGCCACATGCCCGGGTGGGCGACATCAATCACGCGATGGCTGTCGAGGGTGACGTGAATATCGTCAAGCCTGCGACCGATGCGGTTGATCATGGTGGCGAGGCGCTGCATGTCCGCGGTTGCGCCGGGGACCGGCAAGGTAGCGCTCGCCGTATCCATGAAGTCGTTCTGCGGGTCGATGATGATGAGTTCAGCACGCATAGCAGTATCTCCTCTTGTGTCAAAGAACTCCCACGCCTCACGGCGGGGCGCCATAGTATGTGTATTTCGCACACTTACTGTGGACAAAAAAATATAGCGGGTGTTCCCGTATATTTCGTGTCTATTCGACACTATATACCCTCCCTACTTAGTGTCAATAGTACACTATAATAAACCACGTGCCTTATGTGGTGTCAAATACACACGAACTAGCGGTACCTGCTGCTCCTCCCGCGCACCGTCACTGCGGGTGCGAGCGAAGCAGTCCACGTTCTGAGCGATGTTCTGGTGCGCGACGAACGTGATCTTGACTTCGTTGCCTCCCGCTCGGTCTGCTAACACCCCACCATAGGCATAGGAGTCGCAATAATGCCCACACCAAAAGGTGTGCGGAGGATGCGAGCAATTACCCTCGTAACTTGCCCTTATAGGACTTGACAAATGTTTATAAAAGCGTACGGTATTTTCTGGATCATATTCGATTCGATCTCTGACAATAGGGGAAGAAACTCATGGTATGGATATTCGCGTTTGCAATCGCGGCCGTGGTCGCGTTGCCGTGGGTGATTGCTCTCCGGTTCACCGGCGCAGCGATCGCCTTTGGTGTCTCGCTTTGCACCTCGCCGATACTGGCGTACTTCGGCCTACCGAGCACGGCTGGCCCTCTGTGGGGCGAGGTGGGCATGATAGCAACGGGTTTACTGCTCACATTGGGCCTGCTGCCTAGGGGCACCGGTGCAACGTGGTATGAGAAGGCCCCACGTATCGCAGGGCTTTGCGCAGTTGCGCTCCACGCGCTGATACTGTGTGGCAACAGCACATTCTTCCGGGCACAGGACTACGCCCGGCTCGTGCCGCACATTGAACAGCGCGAGTGGTCAGCCGACTTCCAACCAAAGGATCCGCGGCACTTCCGCGTCAGCTCGCCCGAAAATGCTACGTTTCTCGCGGGACGTGCGCTGGGGCAGGCGACCACGCTCGGCCCCACTGGGGGGCCGAACGCAATCGGTAGCCAATTCAAGGTCTTCGACGAAGTCTCCTCTACCCAGATCATCGGGCACGAACTCTGGACGATCGTCCCGCTCGACTGGAGCGGCTGGGGTCCGCAATTTAGCGGCGCTGCAGGTGTTCCAGGCTACATCAAGGTCGCAGGTGAAAACCCAATCATTCCGGCTGAGTATGTGTCGTTCAAGCCCGGCAAGGAATTCCGGTATACGCCGGAAGGTATCTGGGGCAACAATCTCGACCGCCTGATCTGGCGCCACCACCCCGACAAGTACATCGCCGATACACATTTGGAGATTGACGAGGAGGGCGAGCCACATTACATCATCTCCCTCGCTGAGCCGACAATCGGCTGGTGGGGCGAGAAGGTGATTGGTGCACTCATCGTCAATCCGGTAACTGGTGCGGGCGTGGAGACATTCATCCCGCTCGGTGAGGTACCGTCGTGGGTCGATCGCGTGGAGGCCGAGTACATAGTCCACCGCAATATTGACTACCATGGCAAGTACGCGCAGGGCTAGCGGAACCGATACATCTACGGCAACAACGTGCTCGCCGCAACGAAGACGCACTTCGGCTACGGCAGCAACGACGAGCCTGTGTTTGCGACGGGCATTACTGCGCACAACAAGGCAACATCGGGTACGAAGATCCCGGATTCGCTCGTAGCGGTCTACTACACCAACACGCGCACCGGAAAGACCGTCGAGTACATGCTACAGGGCGGTGCTACCGAAGGCCGCGCCATCGAACAGTGCGACCTGATCGGTGACGTGCGAAATCGGCAGTACCACGGCTCCACCCCGCAGCTATATAACGTTTACGGGTACATAGCGTACGTTGTACCGCTGCAAAACGCGAGTCACGCTTTCGCCGGCGTGTGTATCGTGAGCGTCATGAACCTCCAGGTGATCGCGTGGGGTCACAGCGCTCACGAGGCAGAGCTTGCGTTCAAACAGACGATCGTGGCAAATAGCACGCAGATGGCTATCGAAGGGACACGCAAGCTCGCAACGATGACCGGGCGTGTCGCTCGCGCGGGCTCGATGTCGGTGAACGGCTCGACGACCTACTTCTTCCAGTTGGAAGGGACGAAGCACCTCTTCACCGTGCCTGTAACGGCGTCTGCGAAGGTGCCCGTCACACAGGTGGGCGACGAAGTGTGGGTCGAGTACTACAACTCCGGCGAGACCATGATACCGGTCAATAAGTTCGACAACAGGTCGCTCGAGCTCCAGAGTTCGCCGCTGCAAGCGGACGTAGAGGCTCGAGCACTCGAACATGTCGACACCGCTCGTGCGAAATAAGAGACAGCGAGAGACGTGCGATCGGTCCTCGACAAGCTCACTCAGGACGAGCGTGATTTGCTCAAACGGACGATGGGCAAGTAGCATTACGGGAGGTATGTAACCTTCGGGCGCACCAGCAGCGGTGCGCCCTTTTGTGTACCGCGGATGATCCGACGCTTCTCGTCGCCCCTTAATACTGAAACGAGAGACGAGTCCTTCTCATACCGGAAGACGCCTGTCGAACAAAAACCCTATAAAATCTCAATCGTCTGCACGCCCTTCGCCGCAAATGTGTAGAGCGCCGCAGGGCGAGAGGCTCCCTGGGTGCGGCTGTGGCCGGTCTCTGCGACGAGTCCGAGGGCGAGGATCTTCTTGCGGAAGTTGCGCTTATCGAGGGTCTGCCCGAGAACACCCTCGTACGCATCCTGGAGGTCGGTGAGGGTGAATTCCTTCGGAAGGAGGTGGCGCGCGATGGTCGTGTACCCGATGCGCGCGCGGAGCCGCTCGAGCGCCGTCTTTAGAATGTGGTCGTGGTCATACGCGAGCTTCGGCACCCGCCCCACGCTGCACCAGCGCGCTTGCACCTTCTCTTCTCTTCCCCGCACTTCCTCGGGAGCACAGAGCGCGAGGTAGGCGACCGAAACCACCCTTCCCCGAGGATCACGGTCGACGTCGCTGAAGGTGTAGAGCTGCTCGAGGTACGCTCCGGTAAGCCCACCCTTGCCGCTAAGGTGCCGCACCGCCGCCTGCTCGGCGGTCTCCCTAGGCGCAATGAGTCCACCCGGCAGGCCCTCCCTGCCCGCAAAGTACTCATTGGTGACGGGGATGAGGAGCACTTCGAGCACCCCATCAGCAAAGCGCAGCGCTACCACGTCGGCGGCAAGGACGGCGAAGCGGAGCGCGTGGGGAGGACGAGGCATACGGGTTCGTGTTGTGAGTACACAGTACAGCACACCACCGCACTCACGCAAGCAGTACGTGGTACGTTACACCACCGCCAGTAACGACCCACGTCCTTTGCACGCCTTCCGGTGTTGCCGTCATTACGAGGAACGATCCGCGGGGGTGACAAGGCAATCCAGGATCACGCTCGTTGCTATAGAAAACCCCCAAATCATGGGTTGCTTCCCGCCACCTCTGCTCGCAGCTAAAGGCCTGCGGCCCCGCCCATAGGCGGGGCCGCAGTGACGACGTGCGGGGTGTGTGAGGACCGCTATTGATAGCTGCCCACAACATGGTACGATGCACGTTGTCAATTTTGCTCTTCAAAACGGAGATACGGGTATGAAAACGTGGCAACTCGCGTACGCTATTGCTGCGGGAGCAGTGCTGGTAGTGATTGGTTGGATAGTGGCTATCTGGATGTTCCCAGCGGCGGAGGATGCTGTATGGACAATACTTGCATGTATAGCGACCGCGGGGGTCGTATTCGGAATCATATCACTTGAAGGACCGGCCCTCCGCGCCGCAGCACGTCTATTGCCTCTTAGGTACCAGGCACCCCCTGCTAGCAGCAGGATACGAAGGGTTGTGTCGTCTGCGCTGGCTGTTGTGGGAGTATCTTGCGGCACTGCTTTTATCGCTATTCTGGAACTGTTCGTGTACGCCCCGTCTCGGGTGGAACCAGTCATGGTCTGCGCAAACGCGCAGAGCGAGCCAGAGCTCCACAGGTGGGGGTACGCTACCTCCCTTGTGCCGAAGGGGTACAAAGTCGGCAGGTACCGTGAGCAAGTGTTCCATGTGGATGGTTTCGCGGCTGGGGAGGACATGTCAAGCCTGTTCACTGAGCGTACGCTGATGGTGCGCGGCGTGGATATCGCACTTCCGCCCCGGTGTAGTACTCTCTTCAACACGGACAAACAGCGTGGGCAGCTAACCAAAGCCGCTTATGCCGTGTTGGAAGAATCTGCACGGCTGGTTTTGGTTGGTAAGGAACCTGCCGAAGAGGTCGCACGGGACGCGCTTGTCCGCATCGCCAGCGAAGCATCCGTACTGGACATAGAAGTGCGTTGGATCGCCTTCACAGGGAAGTACCATGAGAGGTACAAGCCGTAATGCCAAGCCGCACAGGACGTGCGGCTTGTTCATAGCGCCCCGAATGAAATACGCGGGTGGGTGTCGCACACAAGTCTCCCCAACAGCTATGACGCGAGGTAGGTGACCGCGGCGTCGATCCACGGGTCGGTTGTCGTGGCGCTTGTCGGCGGCTCGACCGCGATGTCGGGAGTGAGCCCGCCGTGGGAGATCGAGACGCCGTTCGGGGTGTACCAGCGCGACACGGTGACCTTGAGCGCGAGGGCATCGGTGATGTTCACGAGCTCCTGCACCGACCCCTTGCCGAACGTGTGGGTGCCGACGAGCTTCGCGACCCCATGCTCCTGGAGCGCGCCGGCGAGGATCTCGGCCGCGGACGCGCTCGCTTTGTCCACAAGAATAGCTATCTTTGGGAGCTTCCCCTCGGGGAAGAGCGCGTGGTCGCCGGTCGCGTACACCTTCTCGTGCTTCTCGGGCCCGGTAAAGTCGCGGACGACGACCGACCCCTTCGGCAAGAACCAGCTCGCGATGTTGACCGCCGCTTCAAGGTAGCCGCCGGGATTCCCCCGCAGGTCTATGATGAGCGAACCGACGCCGCTCTCGACGTACCCCCGGAGCTCCCGCTCGAACGCAGCAATGGACGATTGGGAGAAGTTGAAGAGACGGAGCACAAAGAAATCACGTTTCTCAGTCTCGACCGGTGTGGTGGTACTTGCGCTACTTGTCCCCGTTGTCTTTGGCACTTCACGCGCAATAACCGTGTGTGCGGTCGAGGGCAGCTCTATCGTACCGCGCACGATGGGCACGTCGCGCGGCTCCTTCCCTTCGCTTTCGATACGGAGCAGCACCGTGGTGCCGCCCTGCCCGCGTATTTTTTCAACCGCAGCGTCAACCGCGAGCCCCTCGGTTGGCGCACCATCAATGGTGAGGATACGGTCACCAGGCACGAGGCCCGCTTTCTCTGCCGGCGAGCCGGGTAGCGGGCTCACGACGAGGAGCTTACCCTCGCGCTCACCGATGATCGAACCGATGCCCTCGAGCGATCCCTTCGTCACTATTTTGAAGTCTTCGGCGACCTGTGGGCGCATGAACACCGTGTACGGATCGTTGTAGCTCGCAACGAGACCCTCTATAGAGCGGTACACCCGCTCCTCAGTGGACACCGTGGCTTCGGTCGAGGTACTCCAGGGGCTGAACTTGCGCTCGAGCGTGTTCCACACCCGCCAGTACGGCATAAAGTCTACCGGTGTCGAGGTCGCTCGCGCAGTAAGCGGGTCGCCCGCGGTATTGGTGAGCCCGATGACCGAGGCAACCGCGGGCACACGGCCCTCGCCGACGTACACGCCGCCAACAAACGCCCCCGCAAGAAAAGCGAGACCGCCGAGAGCGAGGGCCATGCGCGTGCCGTACATGTTTCCGTAGTATACACGTAGATCGCCGGTCGGTGCTACACACCACCGCGTAACCATCCACCTATTCCCAACTGCAGCAGCACGCTCGCGCAATCGTTTGGCTGCGTCATTGCGAGCGCAAGCGAAGCGATCCAGACATGGTTTGCTTCGCCCGCGGACTCACCCCGCCCGTAGGCGGGGGCACCCCGCAGCAGGCGGGGCTCGCAATGCGTTGGACTCGAAGCCATAGACGACTAGCTTCGATCTCACCTCACTTCAGGATACCTCAACGGAGTACGTCCTTTATAAGACGAAGAAACCTGCCGATAGGGTGGGTGTATGTGCGGGGAATAGGTGAATGGTTACACCACCGCCCTACCCCGTCCAGTAGTAGAGGAGGATTGAGAAGTCGGGGAGCGACACGGTGCCGTCGGCATTGATGTCAGCAACCGCATTCGTGGTGTTCCAGTTGAAGAGGAGGATTGAGAAGTCAACGAGGTTCACCGACCCGTCGCAGTTGAGGTCGCCGCGGCTTATGCAGTCGCTCGGCGCGACGGAGACCCCGATGCCGATCGTTGTCCGGACGCTCTTGTCGCTCTCGATGAGGCCGCCCTGCATCGTGCCCTGGGCGACGAGCTCGTAGGTCCCCTGTGCCATGCCGTCGGTCGGGAGCGTGAGCGCCCACAGCCCGGTCGCCCCTGCCGAGGTCGTCGCGACGACGTCGCCCATCGAGACCTCCGCGAGCCGCGGCCGAAGCCACGTCGTGACAGATGCATACGGCGCGGAGTACCCAGAGACGGCGATCGTGGCTCCCGGCTGCACCGATCGCTCCGCAACAGCGAGAGTCGGCGGCAGCATGATGTTCGAGAGCGTGTTGAGCGTGCTAGCGCGCAGCCAGAGCGTCGTCGCGAACGTCGCGCTCCGCACACCTCGGGTATCCACCGCATAGACGCCGTACGAGTACGTCCCGCGATCGAGCCCCTGAGTCGTGTGGCTAAACTCTCCCCCGCCACCGGCACCCAGGGTCCCCACGACGACGCCGTCGCGAAGCACGGAGACTGTAGCGCCCGGATACGCGTATCCGTCGACGCGCACATCAGCCTGCGGGAGCTTCGTGCCCTGCCCCGACTCGCCACTCCCCCCGCCGCCATTCCCCGACCCATCCCCGCCGTTTGGCCCATTGCCACTCCCGCTCCCCGAAGGCCCTCCCCCTGAGCCTGATCCGGTGCCGGTGCCCGAGCCGGAGGTACTCGTGGCAGAAGAGGTGGCGGTCGTCGTCCCCGTGCCGGTGCCCGTACCCGTCGAGGTGGCGGTCGAGGTGGCACTCCCCGGCATAATACCAATCGTGAAGGTGAGCTCGTAGTCGGGGTCTATTTCGTTGAGACGGTAGTCCTGGCAGCGGATGAAGTACGTGTACGTCGTGTCGTCCTCAAGGCCGGTCACCTGTGCAAAGTGCCACGACCACATCGTGGAGAGCGACGAGGTGCCCGAAAATGCGTACGGCATGAGCATGTACGCCATACTCGACGTCGCATACCGACAGGAAGCGTTCTCGTCGGTTGTGATGAAGAGCTCGACACCGCGCGTCCCTACCTGGAGGAGGCCGGTCGGCGCCGCGGAGAGGATCACGGGCGGCGTCTGATCGGTCGTGTCGACCGGACCCAGGGTCACTTGCTGCACCACCGCAATGCGTGTCCTCCCGTAGTCGAGCTCGGCGTCGCTCGTGTCGTACGTTGTGATGGTGACCGGATACGTGCCGGTCGCACTCGAGAGCGTCATGCGCTGATCGCCAATGGCGCCAAACACGGCATTCGTCCCCACCTTCACCTGCACCTCGCTCCCCGCAGCGATACCTACGGTCGTGTTGAGGTCAATGTGAATCCGCGCACTCGTCGTGCCGCTCGTTACGACGACACGATCGGTCCCCGCGGTCTGCACCGACGAGAGCGGACGCTCGGTGTAGGGGCCGCCAGCAACCGCAGAGAAACCGACGTCAACGTCGGTGTAGTTGAGCGCAGCGGGTATGCTGAAGCCGCCCTCGTTGAAGAAGAGGTCGATCGCCCCGTTTGCGGGAATAGCCTGCGCGAGGGTGAAGGTGATGGTCTGATTCGTCGTCGTCGCCGGTGCGCTCATCGAGAGGAGGTCGGAGACCCGGGTGAGGTACGACGCGGCGGAGGCATGCTTGCCGAGAAAGACGACGCACCAAAAGAGAGCTGCGCCGCACAGCACCATGCACGCCCGCACAACAAAGGACCTCGGCACACGCCATACACGCTCCTGCATGCAACCATTGTACCCTGCCAGCGGGGTACATCGGCAGTGCACTGTGCACACGGCTACCGACCGAGAGGCGTCACCGCGCAGCGAAAACCAACCGCATCGCCCGTGAAGGTCGGCGGACTCGCCGCATAGAGTGCAAAGAGGCCGGCACTGCCTCCGCTCTCGTAGTACCCGCCCCGCATGGTACCTGCGACGATCGCGGGGTCGAACCATGCGCGGTCGCCGCCATACGCCGCGACACCCGCGCTCGTCGTCTCAACCGGGAAGCCGCTCACGTCCGCCTGCGCTACGAAGCCCGTCGGGGGAAGCGGACGGCTACCATATGCGCCATCGGTAATGGTATCGTCTATCCACTCCCACACGTTGCCCACCATGTCGAACGCACTCGCGTCAGACACGCAGCGCATCCCGTCTCCGGTCCGCGCGACCCCGTCTGCTCGGTTCCGCGCCACATTGCAGTCATCCTCGGAGAGGTCAGCCGCTTCATCCGGCGTACCGAGCGATGCCTTGTACCACTCGTTTGCGGTCGGAAGCCGCTTCCCCGCCCGCGAGCAGAGCTGGCGTGCTTGCACCTGGCTCACGAAGCGCCACGGCATCGCACCGACACTTGCTACTGGTGTACACGAGGGATCCACGACGTTCCGCACCGTCTCCGCTTCACCCTGCGGATCGTCGTAGAGGCACCCGTCTCCAGCCGATGCCTCGTACCGGTCTATACAAAAGGGGGTGAGAGCCTGGGTCACGAGCACCATACCCTCGGGGCACACGCCCGCATCACCCCCCTTCACCCCCATGAGCGACCCCACCATGGTGCGCGCCACGTCGCCACGCATGTCCACCGCATTCGTGGCAAGCGTTGTCAGGACGATGGTGCTCACCACGACACCGAGGGTACGAAAGGGGCGCATACATGCGGACGAGCCGCATTTCCAGTGTAGCGCGGTGGGGTACTACGGTCCAGCACCACTCACACAGTCCGGCGACGCTTCGCATCAAGGTAGAAGTTGAGGAGGATGAGAGCGAGGAGTGCCCCGCCTCCCACGGAGACGAGGGTGAGTGTGTACGCATCGCTTTCGCCCCCCTCACCACGAATGAGTGCTGCCTCGCGGGTACTCACTGCACGCTCCCGCTCGTCAAGCCTCTGTGCGAGTGTGTTGAAGCGGTTTGCCTCGACACCCGCAACGACACCAACGGTGTTTGCGGTGAGAGGAGTGCTCCTGATCTCCCGCCAACTCTGCGTCAGGAGAAGTCCGTAGCCAGAAAAGACGAGAAGTGTGGCAACGAGGAGTACCTTGGTGTCCCGCCGAGAGTACCGCCAGAGCATGCTGCTATGCTACGCCCCCTACGCCGATAAAACAACGAAGATACCCACAGCGACCACGACGAGGATAGCGAGCCACAATACCGTACGGATAAACCGCCGCACAAACGACGGCGCTCCCCGGGGTGTAACAGGCGCTCCCGCGCGTGCGAGCGCACGGCGCACGTACCCGCGGACCACCATAGCGATGATAAGCACCATGAGAACGATGGCGCCAAGTGCGCTGCCGACCTCTTTCACCGGGATGATCCAGAGCGACACGTCGCGGGTCTCCGTCTTGCGCTCCGTATCGCCATACGCGACGGAAATACGAGCGGTGTAGCGTCCGACAAGGAAGTGATCGCTCGTCCACGTATTCGTGAAGACGCGGTCTGCACGAGGCATAATGGCGCCGCCTACTTCATTGAACACGAGCTTCCCCACCTCGCGGTTGAACATATCGCTCACCACAATGATGCCAACAGGCCGCTCGAGCACCGTACCGGTGTTCTCTACCTTCGTCGAAAACGTGAGAGTCG
The DNA here is from genome assembly GCA_964568345.1 of uncultured Candidatus Saccharibacteria bacterium. GTDB lineage: Bacteria > Patescibacteriota > Minisyncoccia > Phycocordibacterales > UBA12088 > UBA12088. Next base: position 15,320 of record CAZMPG010000007.1, read on the forward strand.
GCTCTGTGTACAGCGAGCGATCGGTCGAGAATGCGCGGAGCGCGAGCGACTCAAGTGCAACACCATTCACCCGTATACTCATGAGCGACGCGACCTGGAAGCCAACGCCAGCGCCCGATTCAGCCACCTTGTCAGCCTCGCGTGTGACAAAGATTGCTGCAAAGTAGCTCCCGGGAGACGCGTCCTGTGGTACCGTCACTGTGTAGGGTATCGAAACCGTCTGCCCGACCTCAAGTTCTACCTTGTCGCTGTTTGTCTTGACCCACGCTGCCGCTGTTTGAGGGTCGTCTGCCGGAACATCGGAGAAGATGGGGCGCCCGCTATCGTCCATACTCGAGATATTCCGGGTGCCGATAAAGTATACCTGCCTCCCGCCATTCTCGTTCGTGATACTAAGTTCACCCGTTTCCCTATCGCCCGGGTCAACGCGGAGTTCAATCGTGGAAGGTTGCACCTTCACAGAAAGCCCGTTCTGTGCTGCTGCCCGCACAGGGAACATGCTGAGCACCAACCCGGCAGCGAGTATGATTACGGTTGACTTTGCGGAAAGAAAGGGTGAGCAATACTGCATACACACAATGACTAGCCAATACCGTCGAACCTCCGCCTTCGTAGGCGGAGGTTCGTGCGATTAAAGCATTCTCCTTCGCATGTCATCACTAGAAGACCGGGGTTGCAATGTAGGTGAGAGTTGCCGTGTAGTCCTTTGCAGCCTCTTGGAGCTCCATGACCTCGACCTTGTAGGCAACCGTTGTTGAGCCGACGCCCATGCCGGCCGTCTGCTCGACCGCAGTGTTGTGGTAGAAGACCTCGACAGGATTGTTGAGGAAGTTGCCCTGGTACGCCGCATAGCCTGCACCCCACTTACCCGGCGTGGTACTCGACACGACGTTGTCGTCGGAGGTGAGTCCCCAGTGGCCATACGTGTTCGTGTTACCCATCGTGCCTGTCGGCCCCGCCCATACTGACGTGGAAGCCGTGCTTGCACCATCTATAAAGGTGTCAATCGTCGCACCGTTCCCCGCGAGGAGTGTGTGGTCAGCCTGTACAGTGACCGAAAAGCCATTGAGTGCGTTGGTATCCACGCGCAACTCCTGCGCCATGAGCTTCGGAACGTTCGGCGCGATGGTACCGAACGGTACCGAGGTGGCGGTCGAGGTGCCCGAGGTCGTGGTCACATCATTGTTCACCGTTATGCCAGCACCCACCCCGTTGATGCTGAAGGTGAAGATGGTGTCCACCGTCGCGGTGACGGTGACGTCGTCAATGATAGCGACGCGGGTGTCGCCGGAGTCGGCAAACGGCGTCGCACCCTGACCCGCGATCTGGATAACGTATGAGTTTGCAGAAGCGGGGTTGTTGATGAGGTTGCCGCCGGTTGTCGTGCCTATATCAATGATGAACGTCGTCGTCGAGGCAACCGTGTCGGGTGCACACATGGTAAAGTCTATTGTTTCAGCGTTGATCGTCGGATACATTTCCGATGCTGCGCCGCTGCAGCTTCCGGCCGCCGCAACCTTCGTGGCACCCTGGACAATGTAGATGTCGGCAACCGTGAGGCCCGTAAGGTCAAAAGCAGTCGTTGTGGGATCGAACGAAATGCGCATGTTCTGGCTCGTCACAAAACCACTTGGTGTCGTAAACTTGATGCGGTGCGCCGCATCAACACCAAGGTCGGAGTCGCTCAAGGTGTCACTAATAAGGTTGAGGCCTGCCGCCTGTGCGCGGTGAATCCACGCGGGGAGGCCGAGCGTCCACGCGAGGAGCGCGAGGATCGTCACCACCGCGGTTGCGCGGTAGGACATGCGAAGTGCGAATGCTGTTCCCTTCATACAAGTAATTAATGCTGCTAAATAATGGGGGCTGTGCGGCAGCTCTGCCGCTTCCTAGAGTTCGTGTGGCACGCCTGCCACCTACTCGTCTACCAGTATACCCTCCGCTCGACCTAGGCAAAACGGCGTGGTGTGGATAACCGCTACCGGACGCTACTCGTCGCCGCACCATCGTGCTCTTCGACGACCTGGTAGGTACGCTCGTACGTCAGCACATCCTCAAAGTAGGCGCTTGCCGCAAGCCAGCAGAGCGCAATGAACACGACGACCGCGAAGAATACACGGTACGTGTGAAAGAAGATACGCACCACGTGCTGGGGCCTACCCGCTGCGCTCCTCGGTGTGGACGGGGTGGTGCGCGGCGCCACGGCGGCACGCACCGGCAAGAGCAATGTCTGTACGGATAGACGTTTCGTACCGATGGTCTTTTGGTGTGGCATGTCAGCGCTCTGTGGTGTTGTAGAGTCGTGGTGTCGCTCCCCTTGCCCGAGCGCGAGCGCGTGGCGAATGTACGCCCGTATCGCCCACCCGAGCACGAGCACGAAGGCTGCCACCACAGCGAGCGCCTTGAGGATTGGTACGATGGGGAGGACGTAAAAGTACGTCGTGGCCTGTGCGTACTGGGTCGTGTCGGCACCATAGCCGAGCGTCGCTTCAGCGCGATACCGGCCGAAGTCCCACTCACCGGTGTCAGACGACCATGAATATGAGAACATGCGGATGCTCCCGGGGAGCACATTCCCATACCTGCCCTCCTGATTTATCGGGATGTAGCCGCGCTTCTTGCCGAACATGTTGTAGATGGTGATGTCACCGCGCGGCTGGATGTGCACGTTGCCCTGGTTCTCGAAGCGAAGCGAAAGTCGTGCCTCCGCGGTGTCGTAGAGGGACTTTTCTGTCACGAAATCGCGGATACGACCTGCCTCCACCACATTGCCAGCAACCCTGAGGAAGATGAGCGACGCTATCGAGCCGGTCACCGAGAGTGCGCTCTCCCCTCCCGCGGCCCGTGGAGCGCTGTTGCCGATGAGAATAGCAGCGTAGTGGCCACCCGGGTCGGCGTCGTGCGGCACCGCGATCGAGAGCGGGAGCGTGACGGTCTTACCCGCCGGTATCACGCGCGGCTCGGTCGGTAGGGTAATCCAGCTTGTCGCAGCGCTCGATGTGCCGAATGTTTCCGGCGGGAGGAAACGGACACGCCCCGCCTCCCCCGTGGGAGCGAACGGCGCCACCTCCGCGCCCACAGAGAGGGCGTATGCATTGCTGTTCACCACCTCGATGCCACTTGCCCACGACTCGCCGGGCTCAAGGGTGATCTGGATCAAGGGCGGCGTGACGGTGAGGGTAAGCTGGTTAGCCTGTGCGTACACACTAGCCCCCCATCCCATTCCGGTGAGGAGGAGTAGTGCAACAAGAAACACGCCGACCCGACGGGGCGTACTACGAACGACGGGGTACCTGGATAGTGCTTCCATGGGCCGTGGGGCGGGCACGGGGCGAGAGCTGCACGGTTCCCGGAGTGCTCCGCACCGCCGCTTGCGGTGCCTGTACTATACCACGCGGTGAGGGTGGAGCGGCTAAGGAAGCGCTGCGGCCAGGCGCCGTATACTCCCACGAGGTCTGGGGTGTGTACGGATCGCTCCTCCGCAGGGAGGCTACGGCGACCGGCCTCGGCCGCGCAACCGCTCGTAGGTGCACAACAAGCGTGCCGACGACCGCGAGGACGAGGACGCCGATGAGCGCAACACCGATCTCCTTCCATGGAAATACCCAGAAGTACAGGGTGTCCTGAACGCTCGCGAGCTGATCCTCGCCGTACTCGAGGTCGAGGAACGCTTTGTACTTGCCAAACCTCCCCGCCGCGCTCCACACGGCCGCAAGCTGCTTCTTCGCATCGGGCGATATCTCGCTGCCATCCGCATTGAGCGGCACACTCCCCACCTCCTCCCCTCGGCGGTTGAAGATGCGGATGGATCCCCGAGGCTCGACGAGGCGGTTCCCCACATTCTCGAGGAGGTACGAGAAGCCAACCGATTCGCCGAACACCACCGACCCATCGGCCACAAAGGTGCCGAGCTGTAGGCGCTCCTTGGCGTCGTCACCGACCTCGACATTGAGCAGGAGTGCAGTGCCCTCAGGGGCGGGCTTCTGTGCGGCGTCTTCGCGGTACGGACCCTTCGTGAGCGCGATACGGGCGAAGTAGCTCCCCGGCTTCGCGGTCAAATTGACGTGGATGAGGTAGGGTACCTTGCGCGACTCATTGGGGCTGAGCTCGATAACCCCGCGGGTGATCTCGATCCAGTTTGCGAGCGACCGCGAGAGGTCGGTCTCCGCAGGGCCGGAAAAAGCCTGGGTGCCGTTCGTCGGGTCCACGTTCGCGACCGAGATGTAGAGGTCCATCCGCTGCGCGGTGTTGTTGGTGACGAGGAGCTCTTGCTTGATGATGTCGCGCGGCTTCGCCTTCTCATGTGCGACGATGGGGGTGACGGTGTAGGAGAGCTCCTGGAGCACGGGCGACGGTGCGCTTTGAGGTGTGCCGGTTGCTGCTACCGTGCTCGTGCTGTCCGCGTACGCCATCGGCACGTGGGTACTCCAAAGGAGCGCGCTTGCACTAGCAACCGCGGCCGCCAGCACCAGCTGCGTGCCTGCTCGCATACAGACATTGTACCGCGCACTACCTAGGGGTGAGAAGTGCGGCGGTGGATAACGATGCGACCAGCGCTACGCCAACGCTACCAATGCGGCAACGAGCGGAATAGTGAGGTTGTCGAAGCCCCGGAGCGACAACGCTTCAGCGCACGCGACGAGCACACCGGCGCCTGCCGCAGTAAGCGCGGGTACACCGAAAACAAGGAGCACCAGTGCACTCACCACGACGCACGCAAGCGAGCCCTCCAGGGTGCGACGTTCTCCCGCAAAGGAGAATCGGTGAACGCCGTACCGACCCACAAGGGCCGCTGCTGGATCGGCGAATGCAAGGGTGAGCATACCGACACGAAATGCATCTCCGTGTTCCGGGAGCAGGAGGAGCGAGAGTGCCACTACCGCGCCAGCATATACGATGTCGCCGTAGCTCCCTGGCGCTACGGCACGTATCCGCGTCGCGAACGAGAGCTTCCGAGCAAGGAGAAATGCTGCGGCCAGCACAACACCGACAGTGGCACCACCCACTTGCCCCAGGGGTGGCACGAGCTCCGCCACCGCAACCGCGAGCACTACGTGGAGCACCTTGCGTACAAGCGTATCCATCATACCGCAACCAAATAGGTACTTGGTCATAGCGCACCTAGTAACTGCTCACACCCTCCGCGTACTGTCTCTGCGAACCCCGCCTGCCGCGGGGATGGCCGCAGGCCTTGAGCCGCGAGCAGAGGTGGCGGGAAACAGTCCATGGTCTGAGCGGTATTTTGGTACCATAGCGAACATGATTCTGGATTGCTTCGCCTGCGGGCTCGCAATGACAACAACATCGGGCTGTTTCTGGAAGATGTGAGCAGCTACCGCGCCTGCTCTGCCTCGAGGAGGCGCACGAGGAGGCGTACCGGCTCGCCCGTTGCCCCTTTCGAGAGGTACTCTCCCTTGTCGCTCGTCATGCGCGGGGCGATGTCGAGGTGCACCCACGGGCCAGTGGCAAATTCAGCGAGGAACATACCGCCGCCTATCGTACCCGCCTGGCGACCGTTTTCCACGGACACGTTTGCGACGTCCCCGAAGCGCCCCTTCACCATGCCCTTGTACTCGTCCCAGAGGGGGAGCGGCCAGCAGTAGTCGCCACTCTCCTCGCCAAGGGCAACGAAACGGGCTGCGAGCGCATCGTCCTTGCTCATGACCGCACTCGCTTTTGTACCGAGCGCGACAAGCGCCGCGCCGGTCAAGGTCGCCACATCCACGGTGAGCTTGGGTGTATAGCGCGCCGCGTACGTGAGCGCATCGGCGAGGATGATGCGACCCTCAGCATCGGTATTCAGAACGTCGATCGTCTTGCCGCTCATGCTTCGGAGCACATCGCCCGGCCGATAGCTCTCCGCACCGATAGCGTTCTCCGCCGCAGGGATGAGCGCAACCGCATGCACCTTGAGCCCGAGCCGCGCGGCAGCGATGACCGCATGTGCGACCGCAGCGCCGCCCGCCATGTCGAGGTGCATGTCGAGCATGTAGTCTGCAGGCTTGAGCGACAGGCCGCCGGTGTCGAATGTAATACCCTTCCCCACCAAGACGACCGGCGCACCCTTCGCCCCTCGGTACTCTACGATGATGAAGCGTGGCGCCTCCTTGGCACCTCGCCCCACCCCGAGAATAGCCCCCATCCCGAGCTTCTGCATCTCTGCGACGCCAAGCACCCGCACGGAGGCCTTTGTCCCCCGCGCGCCCGCCGCAATACGCTTTGCGAGTACCGCAGGCGTCATGTCGCCCCCCGGCATATTTGCAAGGTCGCGCGCAGCGTTCACCTCGCGCGCCACCACCTCGCCCCGCCGGAGCGCAGCCTCCTCCTCCTTGGTGAAGGTGCCAACGAGCGCGAGCTCCTCGAGAGTATCCAGCTCCTCCTTCGGCTTCGACTTGTACGCGGTAAACTCGTAGTTCGCGAGGTGCACATTCTCCCCGATGAGCCGGAGGAGGTCAGCGCGACCGAGCTCGGGGAGGGTATCGAGGGCAAGCGCGATACGCGGCAGTTTGTGCGCACGCGCTGTGGCGACTATACGGCGCAGGAGCGTCACCACCTTCCGCCGCGTGAGCGGCACGAGTTCTTTCGTACCGATTGAGCACATACTTCCATCGGGAAGCTCGGTAAAGCGGGAGTCTGATCGGGACGCATCAAAACGCACCGCGATATACCGCTTAGGGGATGTAGTGTGGAGGGTGATGCGCATAGGTGTCAAGTGACCCAATAACCATTACGATCTTACATATGCCTGAATGCTCGCGACGAGCTTCTCTAGGATGGTTTTGAATTTCTCCACGTCAGGCTCGAGGAGGGTCATGCGGAAGCCGTGGAGGTGGCTGTTCATACCAGAGAGCGGCACGAGCACGATGCCGGTTGACGCCATGAGGTAGTACACGAAGCGCTTATCGAGCGCAACGTTCGCGGTAATGCGCTCGATGTGTGCACGCACCACACTATCGGCGATGGGGAGCGTCTGCCGGTCGGAGAGCACGCCGTCACGGAAGACGACCGATGCGTAGAAAGCTCCCTGCGGCTTGTTCGCGATGACCTCGGACACGCCGCGGAACGCTTCGGCAAAGAGCTCCGCTTTATTGTGGAAACGCTCCGCAACCTCGGCAAGGTGGAGGGGGTACTGCGGATCGCCGAGGATGCGCGGAAGCGCTTTCTGGGGGAGCGTCGTCGAGCATACCTCGAGCATCTTCGCGTCCACGAGCGTCTTCACGTACCGCGCGAATACGGGGTCACGCTCACGGTTGTACACCTCGATCCAGCCGCAGCGCGCACCTGGCCAGGGCACCTCCTTCGAGAGGCCCTTGAGGGCGATACCCGGCACACCGTCGAGCACCTTCGAGAGCGGCACCATAGCGCCGCCGTAGACGATATTCGCATAGATCTCGTCGCTCATGACGAAGAGGTCGTGCTCGCGCGCTATGGCGACAATGCCGCGGAGCGTCTCCTCGGAGTACACGGTGCCGGTCGGATTGTCGGGATTCACGATGAGGATACCACTCACCTCAGGGTTGTAGTGTACCTTGCGTCGAAGATCCTCGAGATCGGGCTGCCAGCCCTTCTCGGGGAGAAGGTTGTAGGTGAGGTGTGGCGCATCAGCATGCGCTGCTTCCGCGGAGGAGTACGTGGGGTATGCGGGGTCGGGGCCGAGGATCCGCGCGCGGGGGTGGAGGTAGAGGAATGAGGTCTGGATAGCGTCGCCGAGGCCGTTGAAGAAGAGGATGTCGTCGGGGGTGATCTGCGCACCACCCTCCGCATTGCGCGCTGCGGCGAGGTACTCCCGCGTCGCAAGGATGCCACGGGTCGGCGAGTACCCGTACGAGCTGTTGTCGTGGAGCGTGAGGTCGGAGACGATGTCCTTGATCCACTGCGGCACGACGTGCCCCTTCGCGACCGGGTCGCCGATGTTTTCCCAGTAGATCGGCACCCCCATCTCCTTGAGCTTCTCACCGACCGCGACGATCTCGCGTATCTCGTAGGTGAGCTCGTCTGCGCCGGGGTGGACGATGTTGGTACGCATGGGGATAGCGTACTACACGGGGAGGAAAGAGGAAAGAGGAAAGTAAAAAGAGAAAAGAAACGAGCGGAATAGTTTTCAGTTTTCAGATACGGGCAATGGGTGACGGGTTGTAAGTAACGAGCGACGAGTTGTATTCCCCGCGTATCTCCGGCACCATCACGTATCGTCCGTACCTGAAAACTCTCGTGCTCTTTTCTTTTCTCTTTTTACTTTCCTCTTTTCTCTCGTTACTTTTCACTTTTCTCTCCGTCCTCCCGATACGCCGTCACGAACGCCTCGATCTCCGCGAGGACGAAACTATCGAAGTCGGGGACACGCTCCTTGATGAAGGTTTCGAGCGCCGCGCGACGCCCGTCGCTCTCCGGATCTGCGGCGCTTGCCTCGAGAAGATTCCCGAGCTCCTCCTTCCCCTCATCGGGGAGCGAGGCGAAGGTGCGCTGCATCGCACCAGAAAAGATAAGCTCGCCGAGGTCGGCAAGGAATGCGTCGCGCTCCTCCTCGGGCAGGAGGTCGAGCCCGAGCTCTTCAAAGAGCGCGGCTGGGTCGGGGAAGTTTTGGGGGAGAGGATTGGGCATGGTGGTGAGGGTTGATTAAGGTCGTGAGCGCTGCGCTGTTGCCGCGTCCTGCGTCCGCCGTATCTGCTCAAAGAGCTGCTCGAGCACCCCGCGAGCGGTAAAGCCCCTGAATTGTGCTTGATCGAGCGGGGTATCCATCGGTACCGCATCGCGGGGGTGGTAGCTATTATGCGCCTCAACAAACGATCTTCGGAGGCTCTCGAGGACCGCATGGTACTCGGGCCGCTGCACCGCTTGGTCAAACGGCATATCCTTCGGTACACCGCGGAGCGAGTCGGTGAAGAGCTGGCGCACGCTGCTCGCCGCGAGGTTCGACACCCTTGCATCGGGAGATGTGTGGAGGAAGATCACCCGTCCCTCGGGGCCCCGCACATCCTCCACGCGGACACCCCCCATGAAGCCTCCCTGCACACCACCGCCCCTCGTGCCGACGAGAGCTCCCCCTACCGTATCCACCACCGGCGGACGACGGTACGGCGCGACTTCGCTCGTTGGCGCGAGTGCTGTACGCCTGTCGTACACGTACGTACGATTAGGGGACATAGTGTCGTCTGCTGCTGCCTCCGGTGACTGCCCTACCCCTCCTGCCGGGCGGACCTGCTCGGGTGTCGGTGGTACGTGTGTGGGTGCCTGCACAGCCCGCGCGCGAGGGTCGAGGCTCCTCCCTACTTCACTCACCGGAGTCACTCCTACCGCCTTCGGAGCGTTGAGTCGTGCATCGAGCTCAGGGGTCGCTATGCCCACGGACTCCGGGTGAACATCGGGCACCTCGGGAGTATTGGAGACATGCGCCCGTGCCCCACCTGTCTGTTGAGTAGGGCTAGCTGAGGTGGGTCTCTGCGCAGCAGGCTCTGGGGGTACGGGCTTCGCTGCGGCTTCCACCGCGGTGGGACGTGGTGCGTGGTGCTCCACCACCCCGCTCCGCTGGCCGCGGACACGGTCGAGGAGGCGCTCCACCATGCCCGTGTCGAGCTGTACCTCATACCCAGAGCCCCTCCCGACCAGGTTCCAGTTGCCCTTCTGCACCCCAAACGCTTTCGCAAACTGCCCGGCAAGCTTCGGGTTCTTCGCAAGCTCGGCCTGGAGGAGGTGCGCCACGCGGCCGCGCTCTGCAGCAGTGAGGTCGGGGTACTGCTTCTTCACCCACGCATCGTCGGCGAGAAAGTGCTGGAGTACCCGCTCCACGCTCTCACCCGGGGCGTAGTGCCCGGAGAGGGTGAGGGACGTGGGTCGCTCCGGCATCGGCCCGCTTCGCATACTCTGTACCGCCCCTGCGAGCGAGTCGCCAGAATCATGCTGGGTGACGTGTCCCTGTGCTGCGGGTGCCGTGTGTGGGACAGTCTGCCCAGCGCCTTTCATGGCGGCATTTCTCTTCATCGCCTCCTGTGCATACTGCTCTGCCGTGGGCACACCTTGCGTACCACCGGGCGACGCCTCCCCTTCTGCCGTCACCGATAGCTTAGTGCCCAATCCCTGCTCAAACGAGGGGCGAAGCTCGGTTTGAGTCGTATACGAAGCGCCATGCGGGTTTACTGGTGCCTGTCCGGGTGCTGCCGCACCGGCAGCCTCTCGCTTCATCCGTGCACGCTCCTCGGGAGTATGTTCGATCGCGCGCCTATCGAGCTGAGAGTGCTCTGCACGCCGCTCTCCAATATCTACAGCATCACGTGCGGTAAAGTTCCCCGGCTGCGTAGGCCCTTCGGTGATGCGGATCGCCGGGGGAGCACCGCGTGTTTGCTCGGGAATCGTCACAGCAAAAGCAGCAGCCGCATCGCCCCCTCCTGGAGCCCCCGAGGGCTGTGTGAGGCTTTCGGTGGGAGGGGGATTCGGGGGAATGTTCGGTGGTGTCGGCGGCGCAGCTGGCGGAGTGGGCGGTCCCCCGGGAGGTGGGGGAGCTGTTGGTTCGACAGCTCCTTGGGCTTGTCCAACACCCCCGAAAAAGAGGGTGCGGAATGATTTCGCGGTCCAGTTGTCCGTGATGTGTCCGCCGACGCTTTCGAGGTTGCCCTCGAGCACTCCCGCGAGGGCTCCGTTCGCACCGCCTCCCGCAAGCCATGCTACAAAACCAGCGGCCCCTGTACTTACCATGCCGACATGCTTGTCGCGGCGATGTCGTGCGAGCCGCATATCACGCAAGGCTGCAAGAGATTCTTCTTTGGCGTCCTTTTTTGCCCGAGCACCTTCCGTCAGTGTGCGATGCGCTGCAGTGAGACCTTCTTTCGTACCAGCTCCCACCATAAGACCAGCTCCGAAACCGATGCCACGCCGAACCGCTGCGGTACCACCGATACCTACCGCACCAGCAACACCAAGACCAGCCGCGACGAAGGAACCGCCGAAACCTAGGAGGAAACCGGTGCTCATGGCGATGGCAAGTTTCTGATTGTTGGGAAGGCTCCCGTAGTACTTCTGGTACTTCTCCTTGCACCATTGCCATGCTTCGATTCCAGGAACTTTTGCGTCGCGCGCAGCCTGCTCTATGGCCGCCACGTCGCGCATCATAGACTGCCGCAACATGAGGTCGTGGAGCTTGCTAAGCCGCTCGACCCTTTGGGCACGCTGCTGGAGTAACGCCTCCTTTGTCCACTCCTTGTCAGTCGCTACCCATGCGCCCTTTGTCGTAGTTCCTTTTTCCGTCACGACTTTTTCGGGATCCCACACGAGTTTTTTCTTCCCTACCAGGCTATTTTCAGCCTCAAACTTTTTTAGCTCACCGTCGTGCTTATTCACTCGTTCTTTGAAATCTCCGCGCACTTTGCTAAGCAGTGTGTTGTAGTGCACGAGTGCTTTGTCTCGCTTTTCTGTCTGTGCATGCAACTCAAATGATTCAAGACCGAGAAACTTCCCGAGCCGCGAGCTTTCCGCGCGCCGCTTCTCATAATCCGCGAGTGCGGCAAGGTACTCATCACGTGCCGCACGGAGCTCGTTATACCCCGCTCGCTCCCAGAGCGACCAGGTGACCAGGCTCCCCTCCCCCTCATCTTTGCTCGCCTTGATACCCTTGACGCGATCTACCGTTTCGTCATCTTTTACCCGCCCTTTCCCCGCTTCAACGGAAGCGTTTGGGTCCGTTTGGTCGGTGCGCGCCTTATTACGCGCATTAAGCACATCCGGATCGGCTCCCATGAGCTCTTTTCCGCCACCACCCCCTCCCTGGGGATCGGGTGATGTATTTCTTAAAAGTCTCGCTGCCTCCTCATCTTCCAACCTCCCCGCAAGATCTGCGGCGTCTGGTTCAAGCAAATTTCTTACGATATTCCACAACGCACTGCCATTGCATGACTGCTGCCTACTTTCAAGCAGTCGTTCAATTTCCTTCCGTACATCGCAAATATCACATGTAAGTACGAGCGCACTTTCATGAGTATGGCCATCAGAGTACAGAGAAGCGTCTAGCTTTCTAAGGTTGCGCGCAATCTTTGCCTCCTCCCCCTCCGGGGGAAGATTGCGCATCCACACTTCAAACAGGTCATCACTAAAATAAAGAAATGCCCCTGAGGTAAAAGAATCGAGCGGATTCTCTCCTTGAGTGGGTGAGGGGTCTGAATTGGTGGGCAATGGCGCACCTTCCTCTACCGTGGTTCCAGAGTCTGGGGAAGGGGTGGGATGTTCGCCACTCCCCCCTTCACCCGCTCCTCCCTGCGGAGTGGCAGGGCTTTCCAGTACTTCCTCTGGGGTAGTCGGGGCTGCTTGAGGTTGAGGCTCTGATGATGCATCGCCCTTGACTCGCTCAGCGACGTCGATCTTCTCGGCAACTTCTTCGGAAACCTTCTCGAGCGCGGTGCGGAGACCCTGGTAGACATCTTTCTGATTACCCTCTGGCATTTTCATGCCGGCAAGCAATTTAATGAGCTCCTTACGAGCGGTCTCGAGATCCTTAAGATTCGCGCCGTCGCCCAACGCACGCACCTTTTCAACCACACCAAACACGCGGGCCATGCTTGCTGTGGTTTGTGCATGGACTCCCTCCTTATCACCACTCCTTGCAGGGAGTGCTGTAAACTTGTCGAACGTAGCGCGGTCGAGCTCAAGGAACCTCCCACCTCGAAAGATTTCAACGATGGAGGCATCACGCAGATGGTTACGCAAATCAGGATGGATATCCTCGAAGGTAGGTGGGGCTTCTTTCCTCTGGGTACCTTGCTCGGTAGGAGACTGCCCACCCTCCTGTGTTTGTGCCTCGGCAGTTTCTTTCTGCTGCTTATCCTTATTACCGCCAAAAAAGCTCGGCTTTTTTGCTACCTGCTTGACGCTGTTACTAGAAGCTCCTTGAAGTGCTTCTCTAACTTCTTGTGGTAGCGAGTCCCCTATGGTCGGTGATACATATTCTTCCCCGCCCTTCTTTTCCTGCCTTTCAGACATACGTTTATTGCCATTATGGTACCCCGCCCCTACCCCCCGCACAATATGCGGCATCCACAGACGAGGGAATGAAAGCGAGCGAACTGCTCACACCCTCCGCGTGTCGTCCCTCGCCCCGCCTCTATTGTCTAGAAGCCTTCGTCGTCCCGCCCGTCTCTTTCCTCTTTTCTCTTTCTCCTTTCCTCTCTCTAGAACACCGCCACCACGACGTACCCGACCCTCCCCTCATAGAGCCCCGCGGGTTGGCTCGCGCTCGTATAGATACGGTACACGACATCAGTCGCCTCGTTGCTCACCGGCACCGCGCTGTACGCGATCTCGGAGAGCGTGCTTGTGAGCGGAGCAAAGGTGTCGGAAATGAGGAAGCGCGTCGAGCCGCCGGCGAGCGTGTTGTCGCCCGCGTGGTACCCGAAACAGCTTGCTCCGCTACAGCCAGAGGCCCACGCCACCGGCGAATCGTTTGATCCGGAGATGTCGCCAATACTCGCGGCGCCCGCGAGGAGCGGCTGCCGCTCAAACACGAAAACCTGGTACCCTTCTACCGCATTGGTCGTGACCGACACGCGCTGTGCCGCGGTCTTCGGCACCCCAAAGGTGAGCCGGCCGAAAGGTATCGCGGTCGCGGTCGTCGTGATGTCGGTCACCACGCCCTCGGTCGAGGAACCTGTCTCGATGCCCGAGAGCGCAAGGGTGAGCGTGCCGCTCTGCGCCACGAGCGAAGGGTATCCGGCAAGCGTCGTCGAAGCTGCGACGGGTATATCAGCCCCCGTGTCGTAGAGCCGGAAGAAGTACGTGGTGCCCGGCAGCGCATCCTGCTGCTTAAGCGTGAACTCAAACTCGGTGTGGGCGAGCGCGCCAAACGTAAAGCTGCTCTGCCCTGCGCGGTAGAGTGTGCCGCCGGTCGAGAATGCGAGGAAGCCGACCACCTCCCCGGTATGGGTCCTGTTGCCACCGTCTGCTTCATCCACCACAAACTGCGCACTGTCTGCATCTTCGCTGTCAAAGCGCACCCACCCACCATCGCCGCCGCTCCGCGTCTGCTTGCTCGCGACGATGCCCGGCCCTGCAAGGAAGGTGTCGAGTGGGAAGAGGTACTCATACCACGGCGTGTCGGTCCAGCCGGTGATAGATGCGGGGGTGGTACTCGCGACGAGCCGCACGCCGTGGTTGCCGAATGCGCCACGGTCAAAGGCGATCCAACCGATGGTCTCGGCGCTCCCCGGCGCGCTCGACACGCCATCGGGCACCTCGATGGCACATGCGAAGTCGTCTGTGGTGACCGTGTGCTGGCTTGCGGTGAGGAAGTCGGGTGTGCCGGTATTGCTGTTGGTCTGGAGTGCGGTGAGCACGACCGGTGCGCTACTAAAGGTCTGGGTGAAAGAGCAGGTGTCATCCGATGCGCCGCCGACCGCATTGCCGTAGTAGTGCGTCGTCGCTTTGCGCCCCGCGTCAATCCGGGTGCCGTCAGGAAGCTCGTACGCGCCGCGCTCCATGACGAGGTATGCGACCGTCTCCGCGCCATGGGTGTCCGCTTCATCGTCGGGCTCCTGCACGCGCACCGTCAAGCTCGAGCTCGTCGTTGCGGTGATGATCGCTGCTGCGGGCCTATTGCCAGCACCACCGGAGGCATCGCCGGAAATAGCCTCGACAATATATATAGGGTCACTGTACGTGTGGACGAGATTTATGACCGATCCGGCGCTTGCGATGCTCGTCGTGCCCACCTCGCCGACCACCTCGGGCGCGTACGGGTACTCGTTGTGGGTGCCGCAGCCGCTCCCCACCCCGCCGCTACAGGCGTCGGCTGTGTATACTACTCGGGCTGTAATCGTGGCGCCCTCGGTACCTGCCCCGTCGCCGAAGCACCAGCGCGAACCCTTTACACAGTCATCGGCACTCACCACGTCATACGGTGTACTGAAATCCGACGTGCCTGAAAATTGGAGCTTGAACTTCACCCCAGTTCCCACCTTGCCGCCGAGCTCATGCACGACCGCACGGAGCTTCACGAGCTCGCCGGGGCCCACGCCGGTTGGCGCGGTGTTCGTGCCTGCGAGCGCGACGACCGGTGTCTCCATATCCTCATCACCGTACCACCGCCAGTCGCGCTGCTCGGGCTCAAAGCCAGCAGTGGTGAGCGTCGGGTAGTAGAGGTAGTCGGAAAGCGGGGTGCCGTCGCTCTCGACCATGCGGAAGCAGTAGCGGGTCTGATCGGGGGCGCTGTAGTCCTCGAGCACCCAGTCGTACTCAACATCCTCGCCCATGAGAACGCGGTAGGGGTTGAGCGCAGAGGGGTTTGCCTCTTCGTACGTCCCCGCGCGATCCGCCACCGAGAGGTTGAGGTCGCCGCCCGTGGGAGGATTGCCCGATAGAGCCGCGCCATCGAGCGGGGTTGCATTGTGTCCTCGCCAGAGGGCGGTTGTCGAGCTCACCTCGCCCACGGGGTACCAGGTACCGACCGCACCGCACGCACCGGTACTCGTACCATACTGGAGTGCAAATGCTTTCGTCTCACGCGATACGTTCGCTCCCCCCACCGATACACTCATACGCACCCGGAGAACGTCTCCGGGGGACGGCGGCTCGTCGGTGCTCGTGATGGCGGTGTTCTCGCCAAGACTGCTGCCCCCGGGCGGCCATACATCGGTGGGGTCGAGTGCGTCGTTGTCGGCGTAGAAGCGGTAGTAGTCTTGCGTAAGGTGCAAGACCGCGGTCGGCCACTCGACAACCTCGGTGCGGTATGAACGACCCGAACCGGTGTCGGAAATCCAGAGCTCGTAGTGAGTCGTCGAGGCTATGGTGGCACCCATGATGGCGCGCGGATGCGCGTTCGTGTTGCCATTGCCGATCATGTTCATGAAGATCGAGGCATTTGAAACGCTTGAGAGCGTCGCCGTGATCGGTATCGAGTACACCGACGGTTCGGCGCCTCCCGACACTTGCGTGGCATTCGTGCGCGTCACGATCATTGGGTTGCCATTCGTCTGCGTATTCTCAATGATCCAGGCAACGTGTACGTGCGTATTTGCTGATGCCGCGGTCGATGGAATAAGGTAGGACACCTGTCCCACCGACGAAAGCCACACCTCGTGACCAAACTCATCCACCTGGTTTGCCCCGACTCGCTTCTGCGCATGGAGAAATGCGCGCGAAAGGTCGTTCACCGCGGTAATATTCTCGGTCTCGGTGCTGCCCGCAGAGGAGTGAGTGTGCTCGCTCCGCTGCACCTTCCAGTTTACGCCCGTAAACTCAACGAGTGCGTAGCTCGTCGTTGCGATGACCGACCCGGTGGTACCGCGCGTGAAGGTTGCCGTATCATCGGCCGCATTCCACACTGCTGTTCCTCGACCCGCGCTATAGTTCGTCGTATTCGCCGCTGCATTCTCCTGACCCGTAATGAAGACGACAACATCGCTGTCGCTCGTCACCCCACTCGCAGCACTGGTCGTCGCGTAGAGCGACGAGGAGGTATAGGCGACCGCATCCGCTGCGCGCACTTTCATTTCGTTGTCGCCCCCGGACGGGCCGATGTACTCGATGATCTCCCAGTATACGCGAGTATTGTTCGTACTGTTGCTCCGTCGAAACGACACGTCACTCACCAGGTTGCTTGGGTTCTGAATGCTCACCGTCACCTGGTTTGCGTTCTGCGCGCCACCGCCACTGTTAGCACCTGCACCCGTTTCCGCGGCGTTTGTAATACGGATGAATGCGCGCGTATTCGTCGCAGGAGCCGTATACTCAGCGCCTGCGGTGATGGTCGTCGTAAGGTTGCCTGCGGTAATCGTACTTACCCCCCGCTGTATGTAGAAGTCCTGCTGCACCTGGAGAGTCGCCTGGGGGTAGACATCATACGTATCGAGCGTAGCGCCGTTTTGCGTAAGGCGAAAGCAGTACGTGCTCCCAAAAGAAGCGTTCTCGGTGGGCTCAAGCGAGTACTCAAGCTCGAGGTAGTTGGTCGAGAGGAGCGTCAGGGGGCTCGTCGTTGCGGTGGTGTCACGCACGCCGCCGTTTGGGGTGAGGAAGGTTGAGTTTGAGTTTGTTACACCACCGATCCCACCCGCGACATCAGTCGTGTCATCGCCATTGGTAAGGTATGGAGAGTCTGAAAGTACCCACGCACCATCCTGGGTCTCAATGGGTGTCCAGCTCCCGATTGCGTCGCAGGTACTCACCTTGAGTCCATACTCAAGTCCAAATACCGTGGGGAGGCTGGGGTTTGTGCCGCCCTTCGATGCCTCGACACGCAAGCGGACAGCCTCATTGCGAAGCCTGCCGGTTACCGGCGTGTCTTCGACACCGCCCGTTGCACTCGTCGCACCTGCTTCACTCCCATCGTCGTTCCTAAAATGATAGTGCGTTTGGCTCACGAGCGCCTTCTCGATGGTGGTTGCGCCGGAAATGGCAACCGGCGTATTTGGGTTGACCGCGCCGCTCGACACCACGACCTCAAGCCCGGGATTCGTTATCTCGACATCAATCGTTTCGAGACTGCCTGCGGTACCATCAACATCGAGGACAACGTACACGCACAGTGCTGACGTCGACGCGATTGGCGCGGCGCCAACAAACGTCGAAGAACCGTTTGCGGCAGAGAAGCTCGACGATGCAGCGCCGAATTGCGACTCATTCCCATCATACGCGACGTCGGAGCAATCGTACGGAGTTGTTGTGGAGTACTCATAGAAGAGGCGAATGTTTGAGAGATCTGCCTGTGCATCCACAGTCCCCGTTTCAGTCACGGTTATGTGTGTCACGGTACGCGACGCAACTTGATCTTGAATCACGAATGCGCCGCCAAGGTACTGGTCGCTTCCCGGAGAGACCGCGCTTACCGCTTGGGTGCCGCTCGCGCTTACCAAAACCGCCGCTTGCATCGTCGCCTCCGCATACACATCGTACGCTGGAAGTTCCGTACCGGTATCGGTCACGCGAAAGCAGTACGTGGTACCGTCAAGCGCGAGCACCGTTCCCTTGACTGCATATTCGAGTTCAACAAACTCCGTCGTGCTGAGCGGCAAGCCCGCGGTCTGGGAGGACGTGTCTTTGAATGCACCGTTCGGGGTACGGAGCGTTGTGTTTTCATCCGTCACCCCACCGCTTGCCAGGGAAATATTGGTCGTATCACTCCCGTCAACGACATACGTACTATCCGACATGTCGAACGAACCACCTACCGCGCCGACGTCGGTCCAGCTTGCCACTGCCGCGCATGTGCCAGCCTTTGCGCCATACTCAAGACGGTACTGTGTTGACGACGAGGTGGTCGCTCCTTCGTTTGAGACTTCAAGGCGGAGTCTCCTCGTAACATTGCGGGGCATATTGAGATACTCGACATCCTCACTGCCAGCGGTCACTGACGTGGCGCCGCTCTCATTCCCGTCATCGTACCGCCAGTGGTAGTGCGCCTGGGTGAGGCGGTCATCAATGAGTGTCGTGGTACTTGCAAGCAGCGTTGGGTCAGTGCCACGGGTAATGTCGCCTCCCGAAGCGAGTACGTCGTCGCGCGCAGTAGTAACCTGGAGCTCGAGAGTCTCCCCACTCGTTGCACTGGAGAGCACGTCGACGACGGGGTGGAAGCAAATCGCTTGAGTCCCCGAGGCAACGACTGATCCAGCAAATGTCGAAGAGCCATTGGGTCCGGAGAAACCATCTGTATCGGTCACACCGTACTGCGCTTCTGTACCTGAGAACGTTTCTCCGACACAGTCGTAAGGATCCGTGGTATCAAGATCGTAAAAAAGCTTCACGTTATCGAGATCCACTTGCGCGTCTACCGTACCGGTCTCGGTAATCGTTACCTCTGTCACCGTGTGAGTGTCGCCATCGGTTAGGTCACTCACCACAAACATGCCACCCACCGACGAGCTTGCGGTAGGGATATCAATCGTCTCACGCTGCGTCCCCGTTGCGGTGAGAAAGAGGTGGTTGTTGAACGTAGCCTCCGCGTATTTCGTATAGGTCGGGAGGGGGGCGCCTGCGTTACTCACGCGAAAACAGTAGGTCGTACCATCCACGGCGCCACTCACTGCCTCGATCGCATATTCGAGTTCAACAAAGTTTGTTGGCGCGAGCGAGAGCGGCCCCGCTTCGCCGGTGGTGTCACGCACGCCGCCGTTCGGGGTGAGGAAGGTGGTGTCAGGATCGGTCACCCCACCGCTTGATACCGCGATGTTCGTGGTGTCACCACCCTCGGTGAGATTCGCAGACGGTGAGGGGTCCCAAGCACCGTCGGCATCCGCAACAGCAATCCAGCCAGTCGCGGTCGCACACGAGTACGTCTTGGTCGCATACTCGAGGCGAAAGGTCGTGGGCGGGGTCGTCGTTGCGCTGCCGTTCCCCACCGCGAAGCGGAGGCGAATCGTCGGTCCCTCCTGCGCCGCGCTGTACGGCGTGTCCTCGACGCCGCCGGTAAGCGAGGTCGCTAGGGCCTCGGTGTCATCATCTCGACGGAAGTGGTAGTGCGCTTGCACGAGGTCGGTCACCTGCCACCCCGCATACCGGTAGTTCACCCCGTTCGAGTTTGCCTCCGCCCCGGTGCCGACGGTGAAGCCTCCGGAGACGAGGCCGGTCACCGCATTCGTAATCGGTGCGACGTTGAGGAAGGGCGCTGAGGTGCTCCCCATTTGGGAAAGCTCGGTCGTCTCGAGGACGCCGCGGGTTGCGCCGACATTCTTCACGAAGAGGAAGTCGGGCTGGAATGCGGCGCTTTGGGTGCGTGCGGAACCGGTACCGCCGTACGTGCCGACCATAAAGTTGGTGCCGGTCGCGAACGCAAAGTACCAGTAGAGGCTTGAGACGGTTGCGACGTTTGCCGCGGTGCCGATTTGGAAGCCATCGGCATTTAGAGCTTGGACGTTGTTTGCCGCTTCTGCGGTCGCCCCGTAAAAGGAGGAGAGGTCGCCCGAGTGCTCGGTCGTGCGCCAGACTCCCGCGGTGGCGCCGAAGCGCTTGGCCGCGACGAAGTCTGGGCTCATAGGGAGCCGGGTCACGTTGCGGTTGTCTATGGCGGTGGCGGGCACGTAGTAGGCGCCTATGGTGAAGTCGGTAGCGCCACTATTCGTCTCCGGCTTCCACGCATTGCCGTACGCGACCCACACGTACGTGGTGCCGGAGGTGTTCACCTGTGCCGCGGTGCCGACGGTGAAGCCGTCGTTCTGGAGCGCGGTAATACCACCCGCAAAGTTGGTGGTCGCGGAGTCGAGGTACGCGGTCGAGTCGCCGGCCATCATGCGGGTGCGGAAGACGCCCGCTTGGGTGGTCGAGGCCTTCACGATGACAAGGTCGGGGGAGAAACCAAGGCCAGATATGGTGCGTGCCGCGCCCGTACCGGTGTAGGAACCAGAGACCATGGTGAAGGTGCCGGTTGCGCTGCGCGTATCGTTTGCACCCCCGAAGGCCGCGTAGTAGATGGTGTTGCCAGAGCCGTTTGCGGTGTTGTTCGCGCCGACCTGGAAGCCGTCGCTCTGGAGGGCCTGGATCGAGTCCACGAGGACTGCGGTGTCGGGGAAGTAGCTCGTGGAGTCGCCGTACGATTCATTGACGTTGTAGACCGTGCCGACCGCGACGTTCGCATTTTTGACGAAGACAAAATCGGGTACAAAGCCGACACCGGAAATGTTCGTGCCATCGGTCGCATTTCCCGTATACGAACCGACGTCGATCACCCCCGACGCCTCCTTGAACGCGGCGTAGTAGTACGTCGCGGCGGTGTTGATGGTGGCGCCGACGGTGAAGCCGGTCGCGTTGAGCGTTTGGAAGAGGACGCCGGTTGCGTCCTGCGCCGTTGCGGAGAAGTACTGCCCGACGTTGTTGCCCATCGAGGAGGAGCGCCACGCGGGGGCGACGGCGGTTGCTGCTTTCGCGATGACGAGGTTGGGCTGGAAGCCAACCGAGGTGATGCTCTGGTTTGCACCGGCATTGCCGAGGTACGTACCGACGCAAAACTGGCCACCCGAGGAGCAGTCGGAGCCGGCAAAGGCTATCCACGTGTAGCGAGCGTTTACGGTGTTACTGTTTGCGCCGGTTACCCGGAAGCCATCTGCGGTGAGGAGGATAGCCCCTGCAGCGTCATCGGCGGATGCGGCGCCGGAGAGGATCGCGGTGTTGTTTACCGGCATCACGCTGGTCTTCATGAGGGCGCCGACGCCGGAGGCATCGTCTGCCTTGAGGATCACGAGGTCGGGGGTGAAGCCGAGGCCGGAGATCTCTTGAGAGGCGCCGGTGCCGATGTAGTAGCCGGTTTGTACCGCGTACGGCTCCGGGGTGCTGCTCACCGTGCCTGTTGACTTCCACCCCGCATACCGGTAGTTCACCCCGTTCGAGTTTGCCTCCGCCCCGGTGCCGACGGTGAAGCCTCCGGAGACGAGGCCGGTCACCGCATTCGTAATCGGTGCGACGTTGAGGAAGGGCGCTGAGGTGCTCCCCATTTGGGAAAGCTCGGTCGTCTCGAGGACGCCGCGGGTTGCGCCGACATTCTTCACGAAGAGGAAGTCGGGCTGGAATGCGGCGCTTTGGGTGCGTGCGGAACCGGTACCGCCGTACGTGCCGACCATAAAGTTGGTGCCGGTCGCGAACGCAAAGTACCAGTAGAGGCTTGAGACGGTTGCGACGTTTGCCGCGGTGCCGATTTGGAAGCCATCGGCATTTAGAGCTTGGACGTTGTTTGCCGCTTCTGCGGTCGCCCCGTAAAAGGAGGAGAGGTCGCCCGAGTGCTCGGTCGTGCGCCAGACTCCCGCGGTGGCGCCGAAGCGCTTGGCCGCGACGAAGTCTGGGCTCATAGGGAGCCGGGTCACGTTGCGGTTGTCTATGGCGGTGGCGGGCACGTAGTAGGCGCCTATGGTGAAGTCGGTAGCGCCACTATTCGTCTCCGGCTTCCACGCATTGCCGTACGCGACCCACACGTACGTGGTGCCGGAGGTGTTCACCTGTGCCGCGGTGCCGACGGTGAAGCCGTCGTTCTGGAGCGCGGTAATACCACCCGCAAAGTTGGTGGTCGCGGAGTCGAGGTACGCGGTCGAGTCGCCGGCCATCATGCGGGTGCGGAAGACGCCCGCTTGGGTGGTCGAGGCCTTCACGATGACAAGGTCGGGGGAGAAACCAAGGCCAGATATGGTGCGTGCCGCGCCCGTACCGGTGTAGGAACCAGAGACCATGGTGAAGGTGCCGGTTGCGCTGCGCGTATCGTTTGCACCCCCGAAGGCCGCGTAGTAGATGGTGTTGCCAGAGCCGTTTGCGGTGTTGTTCGCGCCGACCTGGAAGCCGTCGCTCTGGAGGGCCTGGATCGAGTCCACGAGGACTGCGGTGTCGGGGAAGTAGCTCGTGGAGTCGCCGTACGATTCATTGACGTTGTAGACCGTGCCGACCGCGACGTTCGCATTTTTGACGAAGACAAAATCGGGTACAAAGCCGACACCGGAAATGTTCGTGCCATCGGTCGCATTTCCCGTATACGAACCGACGTCGATCACCCCCGACGCCTCCTTGAACGCGGCGTAGTAGTACGTCGCGGCGGTGTTGATGGTGGCGCCGACGGTGAAGCCGGTCGCGTTGAGCGTTTGGAAGAGGACGCCGGTTGCGTCCTGCGCCGTTGCGGAGAAGTACTGCCCGACGTTGTTGCCCATCGAGGAGGAGCGCCACGCGGGGGCGACGGCGGTTGCTGCTTTCGCGATGACGAGGTTGGGCTGGAAGCCAACCGAGGTGATGCTCTGGTTTGCACCGGCATTGCCGAGGTACGTACCGACGCAAAACTGGCCACCCGAGGAGCAGTCGGAGCCGGCAAAGGCTATCCACGTGTAGCGAGCGTTTACGGTGTTACTGTTTGCGCCGGTTACCCGGAAGCCATCTGCGGTGAGGAGGATAGCCCCTGCAGCGTCATCGGCGGATGCGGCGCCGGAGAGGATCGCGGTGTTGTTTACCGGCATCACGCTGGTCTTCATGAGGGCGCCGACGCCGGAGGCATCGTCTGCCTTGAGGATCACGAGGTCGGGGGTGAAGCCGAGGCCGGAGATCTCTTGAGAGGCGCCGGTGCCGATGTAGTAGCCGGTTTGTACCGCGTACGCAGAGGCGGATGCGTGCTCGATGCCGAGGAAGCGGGCAACGTCCTGCCAGTACACGCCGATGAAGAGCACGCCGACAATACCCGCGAGGCTCGCGAACACCTGCTCGCGGTGTGTGCGTACGTACCGCACCAAACCCCCACGCCGCACAAGACGGCGGACCACGCTCCACCACGCTACCATACCGACTCGTCATTACCCTCTCCCTCGTCGCGCCCGGCGACCTTCACCGCACTCGAGCTTGCAGCCTGCACGGGAGCGTCGGGCACCTCGTCTTTAGGCGACCGCGGCACAATGGGCTGCGGGTTCGCCCGCGTACCGAGCTCCATCATCTCGCCCGATTCAAGGTCGTAGCCCACGGTCTCAACATCACCGTTATTGTGGGTACTGTCGAAGAGGAGTGCAAAGCGTGGGTGGTCGTACCGGGTCGTGTCCGACTTCTCGAGCTCGTGAGTCCTGCCGGACGTGAAATCGTACACGACGACTTCCCACGAACTCCCCTTCTCCCGCTGCCAGGTGATGAGGTGGTCGTACACCCGCGGAAACATGTCA
>CAZMPG010000008.1:0-35201 GCA_964568345.1 uncultured Candidatus Saccharibacteria bacterium
CCCCCGGATCCGCAGTTAAAGCTCGGGTGGTGAGATTTTTGTTGGACACTAGTGTGGTCAACCTCGCAAGGTTGCGCGTTCATTCGTTGTCTCCTTGTAACAAACCTGCTCTCTGTTCTATTCCTCCTGTATGGGGAGTCAACACCCCTCCTGTTTACAACTTGCAGTGTGGTGGTACCATAGTAAGGAGGGTGCTACGGTGCGGTGGGCGGGTACCTAGCGGTGCCGCGCTATAGAGCCTCAGTTTCCCGTGGTGCCGACATGTTCGACGCGGCGCAGTAGCAACGCGCCTCCACCGATCCAGAGTGAGCAGAACAACCATTACCATTACTTTGCACTTATGTCTACACCCATCCCAACACCGTACGTCGCGAAGCGCCTTGCCACAGGGGGCACGAAAGCCACAGTCGTCGAAGAGCTCCTTGCGGTCGGCTGGAGCGCTGACGAGGCTGAGCGCGCGTACACCCAAGCTCTCATCGAGAGCGGGGTGCCGGTGCCCGAGCGCGCGGGGCGGAGCGGGCTCCGCGTATCCTCGACGCTCGAGATCGTCCTCAACCTCTTCTCCTTCGTGCTCCTCGGGGTGGTGGTAACGGCAATCGGCGCGCTCCTCTTTGCGGTCATCGAAGCATACTTCCCAGACCCGCTGGCGGACACAACCATGCTCGCCTACCTCCTCGACGCGCGCGCGAGCACCGTGCACTACGCTATCGCTGCGCTCGTCGTTGCCTTTCCGATCTACGCGCTTGCGGTGCGGTACTGGCTCCGCACGTTCCGCGAAGACGAAAACAAGGTCGAGTCGCGCCTCACGAAGTGGGTGACGTACCTCGTCCTCTTTGTTTCCGCCGCCACGATCGTCGGCGACCTCATCGCGACGCTCTTCACCTTCCTCCAGGGAGAGCTCTCCGCGCGCTTCATCCTCAAGGCGCTCGTGCTCTTCGTGGTGGCGGGGCTCGTCGCGGCGTTCTATGTGCTCGAGCGGCGGCGGGTGCAGTACCGAGAAGCCGTGGAGCGGCGATCGTTCTCCCTGCTCGGGGGCGTCATGGGTGCCCTCGCGTGCATCGGCATTGTGCTTGGCTTCGTAGTTGCAGGGTCACCGAATACCGCACGTCTCGTGGGGCTTGATACGACACGTGCTGACGACCTCGCGGCGCTCTCGGATGCGGTGAGCGCGTACGCGGAGCGCCACCAGGCGCTCCCCACCTCGCTCGAGGCGCTCACGCTCGACTCCGATTACGGATACTACGGGCGTTCGTGGCGCGATCCAGAGACGGGGGAGTACTACGGGTACCATGCGCTTGAGCAGTCTGCGGCGGGTGGGTCCTTCTCAGCTACATTTGAGCTCTGCGCGACCTTCGCGCTCGACACGAGTGGTGGTGCGACATCCGCGAATGATGCGGCAATGAAGTGGCGGCGGCACGGTGCGGGGCTCTCGTGCGACCGGGAGGAAGTGGTGGCGCGTCCCAGCTCGGTGAGTCTTCCCCCAGCGACACCAGCGCTGTAGGGCTAAAAGCGGTAGCATGCGTATCCCCACCGTTGCGTGTTGTGCGGTAGGGGTGTATACCGAGTGGGGTTTCTTTGACTACCAGGGGAGGGCGCTATGCCCCAGTTTTTCGTGCTCTTGCTCTCCAGTGCGGCGGCATGTGTCGGTGTCGTCGTGTACATCCTCCCGCTCCTCATTGAGCACCGCGCATGGGTGGTGTCGGTGCTCTTTGTACTTTGCCTGTGGTTAGGGATTTTCCACAGCAGGGATGCCCCACGCGTGGGCGAGTGATGGTATACGGTTGGCAGCCCTTGACAGCCGCGTGCCTGCGTCTACAATAGCACCATGTACGCTCGCGTACAGCAGCAGGTTGATGAGTAGTCCGCATCGCGGGGCGTGTGTCGTGTGCACAAGCCGCCGCATGCGGTTTTTTTTGTTCTTTCGGGGGTGCACGATGGAAATTAGTGACGGTTTGATGCCTCTTGCTCGTGAGTATGCGCTCGACTTCGCATACCGACAGCTTGGGGAGGTCATGTGGTACCAGGTCGGGGAGAACGAGGTGCTCGCCGATGATTCGGCGGAAGGTGTCCGGACGGTGACGGTCCGTGTGGTGCTCACCTTGTTTGAGATCGGTGGTGAACAGTACAACCGTGCGTTCCTCCTCACCGTTACCGAGGTGGCGGGGCAGTGGCGCGTGGAGCGTGTGTATATGCCCCACTAGGGGTTGTGGCCGCGATAGTTCGCGGCCGTTTCGTGGATGACGACGAGTGACAAGTATGTATCTGTGTGGTATGGTAGCCGCCATGGCCACGTACGACCAGACGTACATCTACGGCACCCATGCGGTACATGAGGCGCTCACCCGGCTGCCAGGCGCGGTGCGGCACGTGTACCTCGTGAGCGGATACGACACCGATGCGTTTCGAACGCTCGCCCGCACCCATGGCATACCCTTCGACCATTGCGGGGCGGACAACCTGCCGCAGGGTATTGAACGCGATGCGCGCCACCAGGGCGTTGCGGCGCTTGTCTCACCGGCGAGCGTGCTTCGCCCCTATCGGCAGTTCATCGAGGGGCTCACGATCACAGACGCAACTGCACTCCTCATCCTCGACGAGCTCACCGATCCACAGAATGTGGGAGCGATCATCCGCTCCGCTGCCGCGTTCGGCATCGCAGGCGTGCTCATACCGGAGCATCGGCAGGCCCCGGTGACCGGCACGGTGGTACGGGTGTCGGCGGGCATGACGTTTGTCGTGCCGCTCGTGTCGGTCGGCAACGTGAACACCGTGGTGCGCGACCTCAAGGAGCGGGGGTTCTGGGTGTATGGGCTCGTGGGGGAAGGCGACACATCACTTCCGCAAGAATCCTTCACGAAGCCGAGCCTCTTCATCGTCGGGAACGAGGGTCGGGGCATACGTGAGAAGACCGAGGCGCTCTGCGATTTCCGCCTCTCGATACCCATAGACCCGGCGTGCGAATCGCTCAATGCATCGGTGAGCGCCGCGGTGGCGCTCTATGCGTGGCGTGCGCAGCACCCGGCGGGGCAGTAAACACGTGTACCCTATGTGGACGCTTCTTACCCGTTTCTTCTGCACCCTCGGCGTTATATTTTTTGTACTCATATGTGGTGGGGTGTACGTGTGGTTCGCCGATCCAATCGGCATCCGTCCGATTGTCACTATGTTGCTGCAAGCGCGCGTGGCTGAATCGGAGGTGCAGCACGAGGTCGGCACCTCAACCGAGTCTACCACGTCAGCAATCCAGCGCGTTGGCGTATTCTCGCCAGCTCAGGAGTCAGCACTTCGTGCGGTCGGTATTGATCCAGCGACGCTACCAACCCTCATGACTGATGCGCGTCTATTGTGCGCAGTACGCACGATAGGCAGCGATCGGGTGGCGGCGATCAAAGCTGGCGACATGCCAACCTTTGCGGAGCTTCAGCTGCTGCGTACGTGCTGGTAACGTTCCTCTGTCGCATCACGTACCGTGGGTGTGTTGCTGCGCAGCGCGTACGTCCTGATCGGTGTAGATGTCTACCTGCTGCAGGTGGTGGAGGATGCGTGCGGGGACATCGGCTATTGGTCCGGGTACATCGAGGGATGAGAGCGCAGCGCGTTTTTGGGGACCGGTTGCGTACACGATTGTGTGGGTGACGTGCCGCATGAGGTACCTGAGCGTGATGGTCATGCGTGACGCGTGTTCATCGGTGGTCGTATCGCTATGGTAGCCACGCACGTATGGGTGTGGTGCGAGAAAGAGCGAGGCAAAGCGTTCGCGCTCTGTCGGCATAGGAAGAACACCAGCGAGATGGCCATCAGTACCGATACCGAGCACTGCAACCACAACACCGTTACTATGGGTGTTGTGCCAAAGCTTGATATCCCGATCAAAGCGTGCCGATGTGTCTTGCAGTGATTCAGATACGTGGGGCCGGGGGTCGATCGTGCGTACTCCACGCAGGAGGTACGTCTGCCACGCCGGCAGTGTAACGAGCTGCGCAGTGTTGCTATGCTCTGGGGTGAGTGTCCATCGCTCGTCTCCTACCGAGAGTGTCGTTCGTGAGGAAAGGAGTACCGGATCAACTTGTGCTGCAATCGCCTGTGCGCTACCACCCGGAAGAAGGAGTAGAGTTGCGCGGTCTGTGTGGGTGCGGAGTATTTCGTTGAGTGCTTGTGCCGCGAAGAGCAGGGGATCGTTCGAGGTGTGGGTAGTGAGCATGTGCGAGTGGGGTGATGGGTTGCAACCACACAGATCTCCAAAGGTTGCCGTGTATCGCCTATTGCGCGTGCCCTCCAAACTGATGACGGAGCACGGAAACCACCTGCCCCTGGAAACTTGGCTTACTAACACTCTTTTCTCGTGCACGGACTGACGCATCAATGACCGCAACCGGCACGTGGAGTTCGTGTGCCGCAGCAACGGTCCACGCCCCTTCACCACTTGCCCGGGCTGTGCCGCTTACACCGGCAAGATCGTCACCGTACGCGTCGAACCCGCTTACCAACCAGCCCATGAGTCGTGACTCGATGACGCTTCCCCGAGTATAGAGCCTCGCAACATCCGAGAGAGAGATATCGAACTCTGCCTGACGGAGCACGTCGAAACCCTCTGCTATCGCTTGCATCATCCCGTACTCGATACCGTTGTGGATCATTTTGGTGAAGTGCCCTGCGCCACTCTTCCCTACATACGCGAGGCCGCCTTCGGTAGCGAGATCAAGGAAGAGTGCTTCATGTGCACGGTATGCATCCCACGACCCACCCACCATGATACATGCACCATGTTGTGCACCCTGCGGTCCGCCACTCACTCCAGCGTCAAGGTATGCGATGCCCTGCAGAGCACATGCGTCAGCTCGGCGCATGGTGTCGTGGAAATTCGAATTCCCCCCATCAATGACAGTGTCGTGCTTCGCGAGGTGCGGCATAAGCTCTTCAAGTACGCGGTCGACCACCTCATGAGGGACCATGAGCCATACCGTGCGTGGTTGAGGCACTTGGGTGAGCTCCTCGATTGTGGAAACAACCGGTATACCCGCCAATGTGGCACGTGCCCTCGTCGCGGCATCCAGGTCGTATGCGGTCACTACGTGTCCATGGTCACGGAGGCGGAGCGCCATGCCACTGCCCATTTTACCGAGTCCGATGAATGCGGTGTGCATAGTGAGAGGATTAGTCGAGTTGGTATGAAGCTACCCTAGCACAAACTTCCTGCTTGAGGGGTGAGATGGGCCCTTCGCTCCCTTGGGGGTAGGGGAGGAGGGGTAGAGCACTGAAGCGATCGAGTATCGCGGTAATGTACTGCCACGCAGCATCCTGTTCATCGTTACTCACGAAGCGCGTCTGGTCACCACAGAGGGCATCAAAGAGCACCGCGGTGTATGCGTCAGTGATCGTTGTGCCCCGCTCATGCACATGAGCAGCCCGATCGAAGAGAAGGTCGCTCGGCTCAAGTGCGAACGAGTCGTGCGCGCTGCTTACCCAGAAACGTACGGTAATAGTCTGGGTCGGCGCTACGGTGAAGCGCACGATGTTTGGATGGTTGTGGGGTTCGTTGGTACCGCACACACATCGGGGCGATGAACGGAATCGAACGGTTATGTCTACCCGCGACTCCCGGAGCGCCTTCCCGTGCTCAAGGTAGAAGGGCACACCTGTCCAGCGCGGTGTGTCGAGCTCGGTCTTGAGGAGGAAGTACGTTTCCGTAGTTGAGTCTTGAGCAACGTGGGGGGTTTCTCGATATCCCGTATATTGACCACGCACAATCGTGCCACGTTGTGTGGTAGGAATAACTAGTGCTCGCATGATTGCAGATCGGGCGCTCCGGAGCCCAGCCGCGTCGAGCGTGTCGGGCCGATCAAGAGCAATGAGTGCAAGCATCTGGAGCAGGTGATTCTGACCAACGTCGCGAAGTGCGCCGACACTGTCAAAAAACTCTCCGCGACGGGAAACGTCCTGTGTTTCGAAAAGGCGGATAGCTACTGATTCAATGAATGTTGCATTCCAGCTCTGTTCAAAGAGTGTGTTTGAGAAACGGAATGCGAGAATGTTTTGGAGTGCGTCTTTCGCGAGGTAATGATCGATACGGTACACCTGCTCTTCGCGAAAGAGCACACGAAGCCGTTCTTCAAGGTAACGTGCGTGGTCGAGGTTGGTGCCAAAAGGTTTCTCGACGAGAATGCGTGTCCATCCTTGACCGACGACACACGGCTGCTCAAGGGATACCGCAGCTATTCGGGTAAAGATGGTGTCGTAGTGGGTCGGTGGTACGGCAAGGTAGAAAAGCTTGCTTGTGCACATGCCGATGGAGGTGTCGTACGCCTCTAGCGATGCTTTGATACGTGTAAATGATACATGATCGTCGAAAGTACCACGCACGTACTCACATGTTGCGAGAAACCGCTCGCATGTCGCCTGATCGTATCCTGCGCGTAACTGCTCAAGTATGTTGCGCACAAATACACGATACGAATCGGTCGTATGGGGATCTTTTGAGAAAGCGATGATGTGGTAGTGTGCCGGGAAGAGATCACGTGCCGCGAGGTCGTAGAGCGCCCCGAGGAGCTTTGTACGAGCAAGATCACCCGTTGCGCCGATGAGGACAATGGCTGTGGGAGTAGTGATCTGACAGGTTGCCATGACGTACAGTGTAGCATTACATGCGACGCATGCTATGTGGGCACGTGGCACAGATCATGGATCACCGACTCTAAGAGGTGCGGGATTCACCCAACAACCCTAAGTCATCGTACGTGTCTCTCCGCCCTATTTATCCACACCTAACCATCCCCGTGCGGCATGGCTTCCGTGCGAGTAATGGTATACTAGTCATGTTAGTAGGGTGGTGTGCAGCGACTACTTCGTGTGTCCTCGCCTGGTCGTTTTGTTGTTTTATATGGGAACCTTTATGGACAAGCTCAAGGGAAAGGGTCTGGTAGACAAGAATGGTGTGCCGACTTCGGGCATGCCGGCGCCGACCTCGGGCGCGCAGGAGGTGGTGCCAAACCACGCGCTCCAGCTCCCCGTTGACGTGTTCCAGTCCGACGACGAGATCGTGATCTATGCGCAGCTCGCGGGCATGGACATGCAGACACTCGACGTGTCCATTTCCGGAGAGAACGACGTCGTGTCCATCCAAGGGTCGGCGCTCCGTCCGGAGCGCATGATGTACGAGTCGCATGCGTCTCAGAACGGCGAATTCACCTTCGAGGAATGCCACTGGGGTGACTTCTACCGTCAGATAATTCTCCCCGACCAGATAGACCCAGAGCATGCGGAGGCGAAGACCAAGGACGGGGTGCTCGCGCTGCGGCTCCCGCTCCTCAACCGGAAAGCGAAGGGCTTGCGGCTCAATGTCGTCCGCGTAGACCACGGCGAAGGGTGACGCGCCTCGCTCTCCTGCTATGAGCGAGCATCCCCCACTCCCCACCGCACGCGCCCCCCATGAGGGCAGAGGCTTTGAGCTGTTTGCGGCCAGCGCCGCATCTCCCCTGGTGCGCGCTTCGTCCGTCCCTCGATCCTCGACACCCGCGACTCGTCACTCGCCCCTCTTTCCCCTTTCCCCTTTCCCCTTTTCACCTTCTTTTTTCCTCTTTTTACTTTTCTCTTTCTTCTTTCCTCTTTTTACTTTTCTCTTTCCTCTCGTTCCACTTGCCCACGCCGCCACGCTCTCCCTCTCGCCCGCGAGCGGGAGCCATGCGGTCGGTGAGCCGTTCGTGGTGCGTGTCATGGTGGACAGTGCCGGGCAGGGGGTCAACACCGGGGAGGGTACCCTCTCGTACGACACCGCGCACCTCACCGCGGTGTCGGTGTCGAAGGATGGCTCACCCTTCAACCTCTGGGTGACCGAGCCAGCCATCAGTGCAAGCGCCGGCACCATCACCTTCGCCGGCGGGGGGACGACCGCGCTTGCGGGGACGAAAGCCGTCGTGAACATTACCTTCAAGGGTAAGGCAGAGGGAGCTGCGGAGGTGAAGGTGACAAAAGCATCGCTCCTCGCGGGGGCGGGGCAGAGCGTACTCACCGGCTCAACGGGAGCGTCGTTCACCATCACCCCCGCCGCGGCGAAACCGCCTCCCGCAGCGCCGCCCGCAAAGCCCGAGCGGAGCGTCAACATACCGGTACCCGATGCGCCGGTTTTGAAGAGTGCGACGCACCCCGACCAGACCCTCTGGTACCATGAGCAGCACGCGAAGGTGATGTGGGACATACCGTATGGCGTACTCGGGCTCAAGCTCGGCTTCGGGAGCTCGAGCGACACGGTTGCAAGCGAGCTCCATGAGCCGCCCATTTCCGAGTGGAACAAAGAGGGGCTCACCGAAGGTGCATGGTACCTCGTCGCGCAGTACCGCAACCGTGGCGGGTGGGGCAGCTCAACCTCCTACGCACTCCACGTGGACGCGACGCCGCCGGAGGATTTCACCGTCTCCGCAATCGGGGGAGACCTCACCGCGCAGGTGCGCTTCGAGGCGCACGATGCCCTCTCGGGGATAGCGCTCTACCGCATCGGCGTGGATGCGGCGCGGAGCAGGGACATACAGGAGGGCGAGCTCTCTGGTGGCGGGTATACGCTTACAAACCTCGACCCCGGCGACCACACGATCAAGGTTGTTGCGGTAGACCGTGCGGGGAATGAGCGGGAGGAGTCGGCATCGGTCACGGTGACTGGCACGAAGCCCGTCGAAGCGAGCGCGCAGCCGGTCACGACCTCCGGCTTCGGGGCTATCTACTGGGTGTCGCTCCTCTTCATGGCGGCGCTCGCGGTCGTCGTGACACTCCTTGTGCAGGAGCGGCGGGCCTTCCACGAGGAGAAGGAGCATATCAAGCGGGAGACGATGGAGGCGGGCGACAAGCTCATCAACATTTTCGGCGTACTGCGCGACGAGATCGAGGAAAAGGTGCTCGAGCTTTCCCATAAACCGAACATGACCGACAACGAGCGTGCTATCCTCGAGGGCCTCAAGGATGCCCTCGACATCTCCGAAGAGCTTCTCGACAAGGAGATCGAGGACGTCCGCAAGCTCCTGAAGTAGTGCGCTATTCCGCACCCCGCATCCTTGTGTGCGGTGGAGAAGTGTTGTGTGGTAAAGCACTCAGTGCTGTGGGTGGTGTGTGGGGCACGTGCGTACGCGCTACGGGGCGTACCACATCGAGGCAGTGGAGCCCCGTAGGGTCAACACGAAACACGTGGCTAGGGGCACGGTGTCGCGCTACGTGGCCTACTGCACGCATCTACCTGTCTCGGCACTTTTTTCACCGCACATCACGCTACGCTATCCACAGAATCGCCTGGAGGTACGCCACAAAGCAGGGATAGTGCCACCCGTACATGCGATACTAGAGCTACCTTCCTCCTCGTGAGGAATGTTGGGGTGTAGCATGCAGCACAAGCGTCAATTCATGCGGCTCTGGACCATCGGCAGCTGGGTAACTGCCCTTGGCTGTATCGTGGCGGTAGCGGTGTATGCGATGGGTGACGAGCAGCTCATCCACGTCTTCCCGACTTCGGTCGCGGGCGAGGGGTGGATCAAGACCCCCCAGGCGCTCGAGCAGCAGCTCTCCGGCAGTGCGCTCCTCGAAGACTTCAGTGTGGCAAATAGTGCGGTGATACGCTTTGCTGCCGACGGCACGGATGCACGTACGGGCGGTGCCCCGGTAGGTACTGAGTCAGGACGTGGCATGGGTACGTCCGCGGAGGAAACACCCGAGGGTGAGGCGTCGAGTACGGACGCCTCTACTGACACGGTGCCTGCAGATGCTGCGGGTGACGCACTGGATGAGGCAGCAGCCCCTGCGGACGGGGCGAGCGAAAGCGAGGACCCTACCGACAGTGTGGGCGCTGATGCAAACCCCTCGGTAGACGATGTGGCGCCGTCTACTTCAGCAGCCTCCCCCCACGTGCCTCTTGCCGATGCGACACCGCTCTCGTACGGCGCCGCCGTGGTGCGGAGCCTCATCGCACCCCCTGCCCTTGCGGCAGCAGGGGTTTCGGCAGATGACTTCGGTGATCAGGGGTCGTGGGGGAGCAGTACCGCCGCGGTCGGCGCTCTGGCCACCCCGGCGTCGTCTGCAGTAGATGAAGCAGGGGACGATGTGCGGGTGTGCTCCGTGCTCGGCACAAGCTGCAACACGGTGACCTTTAACGGTTTCGATATTGGGAGCGTGCTCTCCGACCATGCGGTCATCGGCTACACGCTCCGGCTCTCGCTCGCGGCGCGTGTCGAGGGGGAGAGCGTCGCTGCCGATAAGCTCGTCGTGCGGTACTTCGCCTTCGGAAGGTGGCACCTCGCGGGCGAGGTAGCACTCGACCACTCCCGGTCGAACTACGACGACGGTGGGCACCTTGCCTTTTTGCTCCCCGACCTTGTGTCGTGGGACGCACTCCGTGACTTCTCGGTCGAGGTAGAGTACGTGCGGCAGGGTACCGCGGAGACGGAGGCATTTCTCGACAGTGCGTGGGTGGATGTTGTGTATGAAGCAAGTGCGGATGAATCTGCGCCAGAAGCAAGCAACATCATGACCGAGCTTGCGGTGCTTGAAGATTCGCTCCGCCCCGACCTTCTCGTCTCCGGTGAGCAGCGTGTCGAGCTCACGAACATGGACGCCGCGCAGGGCGACCTCGTCGTACGGAGCGATAGAGCGGTGTACGACGGCCTCACCGCGGCGCGTGCGTACGTCGCCGTGACCAATACCACTGACCACGACGATACGGTCACCCTCACCGTGCATCTCGACCCCTCTGCAGCGGTGACCCGTATGGCGGAGCGCGTGAAGCGTGTGCCGCGGGGAAATGCGGTGCCGACGTTCCGTGAGGTTGCGTACTTCTGTGAGGGTGGGTGGCGTGAGGGGGTGGAGCGCGGTGGGGTTGGTGCAGGAGAGAGCGGTGTGGGTAGTGACGAGGCCTCGCCCGTGGGATCCGAACCGGACGATGGCGAGGCGCCACTTCCGGAAGGCAGTGCTACCGATGGGTCACTCGCAGCAACACCCACTGCTGCCGTCGCCTCGGATGATGCATCCTCCTCGTCGCCTCTACCCCCCACACCTCACCCTCTACCCTCTACCTTCCCCACGTACACCTGTGCTTTGACCGGTGAGGTCGAGGCCTGCACCTCGTTCAACGACGATGAGACGAACTGCATCGTCGGCAATGAGCGGGTGAGTGTCGAGGAGGGGGTGCGGTACGAGGATGCGTGGCGGGAAGTGGCGCTCGAAGACGTGTCGGGAGAAGAGCGCGAAGGCCCCGGCATACTTGCACGCCTCTTGGGAAGCACGACCACTACCCCCGTGTCACCCCTTGCCAGGACGCAACGCACTGCGGATGTCATATCGCTTGCTCCGCACGAGACACGGTACCTGGAGCTCGATCTCTCGTTCCCCGTGCAGCGTGCGGGCGAACTCCTGCTTACGATCGAAGGCGACGAGGCGAACGCCGAGCAGCGCCTCTGGTGGCGGAGCGGGTTTACCCACCGAGCTCCAGTCACACTCGTACCCCATGCCGATCCTGCGTCCGGCGTGCCGACGCTCTACGAGATCGAGCTTGGCCGTGAAGCGGCGGATCTCTTCAGTGTGGCGCGTAGTGACGGGAGCGACGTGTACTTCTACGACCCCGTAACGCGCCGTGAGCTGCCGGTGAAGGAGCTCGCATACCGGTACGTGGACCAGTACGCGCACTACGCGATCGAGTTTGCCGAACCGATCGGCAGCTCGACGCGCGAGCTCTATGCGTACGTCGGAAATGCGCACGTGCCTGTTAGCGATCGTGCTGCGGCACCTAGCCTTACCCCTGAACCGATCGAGTACGTGGGGTTTACCGGCGTCGAGAACGGAGCGGTGGTGACGGTTGAGAGCGCTCGAAGTGGTAATGCGATCCACACCATGGATGCTGGCGAGGATGAGCAGCTTGATCTCGGCGAGCGACGCGATGTGTTCCTTGCGGACAGCGAAGCGCGCATCGCGGCACGCGGTCCGCTCATCGTGTCGCTTGCCGACTCGGAGGAGCTCGCGCGTACGCTTACGGTGGCGGCACGCACCGACCTCCACACCAGCATGGTACCCGCTCCTCGTGGAGCGCGGGAGCAGTACCTCGTCGAACGGTACCACCTGGCATCGAGCACCGTGACGATCGGCGCTCTCGAAGAGCTTCCCCTACCGGCGATCGGGGTGCTTGCCACGCACGAGCTGCCCCAGAACGGTACGCAGTACGTGCGGCACCTCCGCGAGCCGCAGTTCCATGCGTTTCGTGAGGCGCTCCGAGATTTTGAGCTCGGGGAGCAGCCGGAGTTTTCACTGAGTTACCACCCGCAGAAGAGTGCGGTCCGGCGCTTCCTCCAGGGCCTCTTCCGCGACCACCTCACGACGCTCGGCCAGGTGCGGCTCTTGCGTGCAGGTGAGCCCGTGCCGGATGTGCGCTTTGCAGCTACGACGACTGCGGAGGGTGCGTGGACGGTGCGCATGGTGGAGGCGCCACGTACGATTGCGCCGGGTACGTACACGCTTGAGCTCACCGTTGATGAGCTCGGCACCCCGCGCACCGACTCCTTTGACTTCTACTGGGGTGTGCTGGCAATCAATACGCCGCAAGCGACGTACGCGCCGGGGAGCGACGTCGAGCTCGACATCGCAGCGCTCGACGACCGCGGCGATACGATCTGCGATGCAGAACTCCGGCTCACGGTGGCCGACCCTGCGGGAGCTTTGTTTGAGGTACCCGTCGAACCGCAGGATACGTGCGCCAACAACAACGTGACCGACGAGTCAGACTACCGCGCACACTACCGTCCGACCGATCAGGGGACGTACAACGTGACCGTCACGCACGTGAATGCGGCGGGGGAGGTGGTGCACCGCGTCACCGACGCATTCGACGTGCGTGAGAGCGTGCCGTACGTGATCCGCCGCAGCGGCGCAACGCGCATTTGGCCGCGCGCGTCCTACGTGATGACGCTTGAGCTCACGGCGACCGAGGATGTGCGCGGGCAGCTTGTCGAAGCGGTGCCGGGCGACTTCTCACTACTCGACACCGGCGGAGCGGCGACCGATAGCTGGGGGAATGCGACACGGCTCATCTGGGACCTCGACCTCCTTGCCGGGGAGACGCAGACCGTCTCGTACGTGTATGATGCGCCAGACATTTCACCGCGGCTCTACCTCCTCGGACCGGCGGAGGTGCGCACTGGTAATGGATCGCCGTTTGTCGAGGGGCGGCAGTGGCAGCTCGCTTCCGACGCCGCGGGTAGCATGCTCCTCTACTGGGACGGGACGACGATCCCCACGGGCTGGACGTGTGTCTCGTGCATCTCTGGTGACCCGTTCTACCAGCGCTTTATCATGGGCTCCTCGTCCGCAGGTACCAATGGTGGCGCAGCGACGCACACGCACACCCTCAACGGGGCGGTCGGCGCGGAGTCCGCGGCGGCAACCGGCGGCAACGGCGGCAATGCGGTGGCGACTGCGGCACACACCCACACGTACGCCCCCGCAGCTCCCTCTTCCGAGAGCAACCTTCCGCCGTACCGGCAGCTCGTCGTCATTCAGTACAATTCTGCGGGCGATCCCCCTTCGATCCCGGCAGGTGCCATCGGTATGTTCGATATCGCCTCCTCATCGCTCCCCGCGGGCTGGAATCGGTACACGCCGGAAGACGGGTACTTCATCCGGAGCGAGAGCACGAGCACGGTCGGCACTGCCGCCGGCTCCTCGACCCATGCGCACAACCTTCCCAGTGGCACCACCGCAAACTTCAACGGCTCGATCAACCGCGCCAACGGCGCTACGGTCGGCGGCGCAAGCCCCCACGAGCACAGTGTACCTGCTGCAAGCTCCTCGTACGTGAGCATCGTACCGCCGTACCGTGAAGCGCTCCTCGCAAAGCTCGCTGCAACGTCCACACCACCAAACGACCTCATTGCGGCGTGGAGCGATACGCCTCCGGCAAACTATACGACCGTGTCGAGCTCGAGCGAGCCATTTGCTGACCGTTTCGTGCGTGCGTCAACGACGTACGGCGATTCGGGTGGTGCGACGACCCACACGCACGTGAATGTGGTCGTGACTTCCGGCACCCAGAGCGCACAGGTGACCCGCGGGGCCGGTGGGCAATCAGGCAACCACACACACCAGGTAACCCTTTCGTTCTCGACCGATGCACACCTGCCGCCCTACCGAACCGCTATTTTCGGGAAGCGCAACAGCGGCTCGCCGCCCTCGGGAGCGACGCTCCACGACATACCGTTCGACAATGAGCGAACAGGCAGCTCCTCGCCCGTCTTCGAGTTTACCGCCGACGACCCCGACGGCGTCGAGAGTCTCACGTACGAGTTCTCGTGGTCGTCTGACCCGACCTTCACCGCTTCGACGACCAGGTCGTCTGCCGACGAATCCGGCTGCTCGCCGAATTGTTTCCAGAACCTCGCGTCCCCCGGTGACTTTTCACCGTTCAACGACAACGAGCGTATTCGTTTCAGTATCCAGAGCACGCTCACGACCGGTACGACGTACTACTGGCGGGTGCGGTCAAAAGACGGCGGGGCATCGTTCGGCGCATGGACCGCTGCGCGGAGCTTCACGTACGTTGCGGGTACCAACCCATCGCAGTGGTTCCAGAGTGAGGATGCGCAGTTCGACACGGGAGTACTCACGAGCACCGAGACGTTTGGTGACGGCGCGGTGCGTATCTCGACCGCGCCGCCCTCTGGAGCAATGATCGCCTATGGCGAGGATGTGCAGCAGGTGCCGCGGTACCGGATCTGGACGGGGAGCTCGTGGGGGAGCGAACAGACCGATGCGCAGAATGTCGGCGGCACGATCAACTGGACGGTGCTCAAAGCGGCGACGACCCGCAATGAGTATGTGCTCGGTACCCAAGACACCGGCGCTGATGTGAACGTACAGGTGTACCAGAGTGGTGCGTGGACCGACCTCCTTGAGCTGACGCAGACCGTTGCGAACGCAGATTACCGTGGTTTCGATATTGCCTACGAGACGCAGTCCGGCCGCGCGATGGTGGTCTACTGCGACGGCGATAGCGACCCGAGCTACCGCACGTACGATGGGTCCGATTGGAGCTCGCCCGGCACGGTTGACCTCGGCTTCTCGCAGAACTGCGAATGGGTGAAGCTCGCAAGCGATCCCACCTCGAACGAGATCATCCTCGTTGCGCGCGCAAACGTCGCGCAAGCGGGTACCGACTACGAGGTGCAGGTGTGGGATGGGGTGAGCACGTGGGGTAACACGCTCACGCTCGGCGCGGGCGATGAGGGTCAGAACGAGGGCATTGCGGTCGCGTACGAGGAGTCGGGGAACCAGGCGGTTGTCGTCGTCTCGAACGGCACCAACAACAACTTTACGTACAACTCGTGGGATGGCGAAGGGTGGGGCGCCGGCGGCACGCGGAGCCTTGGTGATGATTTCGAGACCGGCGAGCTTGCGGCGGACGACGGAAGCGACACGCTCATCCTCTGCTACGACGATGAGGACCACCACCTCGGTATTGCGACGTGGGACGGCACCGCAAACACGTGGGACAGCTGGAGTGGGCGGCCGTCGGTGGATGAGTTTGAGACCGCCGCAGAGAACGGTACCGCGGTCGCCGATAATCACGGACGTCCGGTGTCGTGCCAGTTCGAGACGACCGCAGGACGCGACGGGTACCTCATGGCGCCCTACAGCGACCAGACGAATGCGCGCTACCAGTACTGGGACGGCGCCGCGTGGTCGGGCGAGCAGTCGCTCCCCGCAACGCCGATCCAGGACGCATGGACCATCGGGTCGGTGCGTACCGGCGACGGGAAGGTGCTCGCCATTCTCTACGACGACGTGAACACCCAGTACGACGCAACCGATTGGAACGGAAGCAGCTGGACGGCGCTAAATACGCTCGAGACGACGCCATCGCGCGCGACCGAGCCGTACCTCGAGCCAATGATGCTTGCGGCGCAGCGCTACCAGGCGACGCAGGGCACCATTGTTTCGCCGGTCGTTGACTTCGATGTGGTGCCCAGCCGTTCGAGCTGGGGCGAGGCTATCTGGAACACGACCGAGCCACAGGGTACCGACGTCCTTGTGCAGGTCATGTGGGCTGCCGCAGCCTCGACGACGTGCACCGCGTTCGTGCCGGACGGGGCGCTTGCGGGCAACAGCGCCGGGTTTGCGGCGACTTCTTCACCCCTCAACCTTTCCGGCCTCTCGACCTCGACGTACAATCGGCTCTGCCTCAAGGCAACCCTAAGCTCGAATACGAGCAATTC
This sequence comes from uncultured Candidatus Saccharibacteria bacterium, assembly GCA_964568345.1. GTDB lineage: Bacteria > Patescibacteriota > Minisyncoccia > Phycocordibacterales > UBA12088 > UBA12088. The sequence goes on from CAZMPG010000008.1 coordinate 16,227, forward strand.
TCCAACGCTCAATGACTGGACCGTATCGTGGCAGCGGCAGCCGTTCCTCACGCAGGCGTCGTACCGCTGGTACGCGAATACCGACGGACTTACGCCGAGCGACGCGTGGCCCACGGGAGCAAACGATGTACTCGAGGATGAGGCGATCGGCGAAGCGTACGCGCCCGGCATCGGAAGTGTGCTTCGCTTGCGGCTCGGCATCGAGGACAGCAACGTGGCGCTCTCCGCATCTGAGACGAGCCTGCGGCTTGAGTGGGCGGAAGGGTCGCCCTGCTCCGATTCGCTCACCTGGCAGTCGGTCGGCACTTCGGGGAGCTCGGTCGTGTGGCGCGGCTATGACAATGCGGCGGTTGCCGATGGTGTAGCGATAGGGAGTCGGCTCCTTGCCGCTACCGATGTGAGCGAATCGTACGAAGAGGAGAACGACAGCGTCGTGAATCCGGGAGGGATTCCTATTGGCGATGAGGGCGAGTGGGACTTCGTGCTCCAGCACCAGGCAACCTCCTCCACGAACTACTGCTTCCGCGCAGTCAAGGCAGACGGCACGACGCTCGGGGGATACAGCGTCTACCCCCAGCTCGTGACGAACAGCGCACCCGGTACGCCGACCCTCGTCACCCCGTTTCCCTTCGAGGCGCTCGCATCCACGAGCCCGTGGTTCACCTTCGTCTCCGCCGATCCGAAAGGTGACGATATCCACTACGCGGTGGAGGTGGATGACGACCCGCTGTTTGGATCGCCGGCGCTTGCTCGCAACAGTGAAGACAACTTTGCCGAGTTCACGAACATGATCACTCCGGCCGACAAGAGCCCCTTCAATTCCGGCGAAACGGTGCGGTTCATTCCCGCGAGTGCACTTTCAGACAATACGACGTACTGGTGGCGGGTGCGTGCGCGGGATCCCGCCGGAAGCAACGATTGGAGCGCATGGTCCGATACGCAGAGCTTTACCGCAAGCAGCACCGTCGTCATTTCGACATGGCACCAGAGCACCATGGACCAGTTCCTCCTCGACGAGCACGAGCAGACCGAGGCGACTTCGACGAACGATATCGTCCTCACCCCACCCAACACCTCGGGTACCGCCACATCGCCCACGATTGATTTCGACTGGCACACGAGCGGGAATGCATGGGGCGCGCTCTCATGGACCGACAACGAGGCGACGGGCGATATTCGCTACCATATCGAGTACTACAGCAGTTCGGGGTGGACACTCGTACCGGATAGCGTGCTTGCGGGAAATGCGGCCGGATTTGGCTCCGGTGCGCCGATCTCGCTTCTCGCGCTTGATCCGACGACGTACAACGAGCTCCGGCTCCGTTCGAACTTCACGTACATCGGCGGGAGTCCGCGCCTCAACGACTGGACGCTTTCGTGGGGGCTCGCGGTCGAGCAGCCGACACTCCTGTCGCCCTTTGACAATGAAAAGGTTGGCACGACGACGCCGTCATTCACCTTCTACTCAAGCGATCCGGAAAGCCAGGATCTCCAGTATGAGTTCCAGTGGTCTACCACCTCTGCGTTTACCAATGCGACCACCTCGACGTCTACGGCAACGAACGGTGCATTCGTGAACACGGCGAGCTCAACCGACCTATCACCCTTCTTTTCGGGGAATACCCTGCGCTTCACCGCCACAAGCGGGAGCGCAATGCTCCAGAATGGGACGTACTGGTGGCGGGTGCGTGCGCGGGATCCTTCGGGTGGCAATACCTGGAGCGTGTGGTCGCCAACACGGAGCTTTACCGTTGACAGCGCGGTTACGGTCTCCACATGGTTCCAAACCACCGATGAGCAGTGGGAAACCGACACACTCACCGACACCGAGGTGTACGGCGCGCACAGCGTGCGGGTCACCTCGATCATTCGGGAAGCGATGACGATCTACGCAGAGGGGAACATTCAGACGCCACGGTACCGTATCTGGAATGGGCAGCAGTGGGGGAGCGAGAAGAGCGCCGTGAACATCGGCGAGCGGGTAGATTGGGTGCGCATGGCCGCAGCGCCGACTCGGAACGAGTACCTCCTTGCGACCCAAGGGTCTTCCGGCGCGGTTAAAGCGCAAGTCTACACCGGTAGTACGACGAACTTTGCCGACCTCACCGCGACGCTTGCTACCGCATCGAATGCTGCGTACCGTGCATTCGACGTTGCGTACGAGAGCACCTCCGGAGATGGGATAGTCGTCGCGTGCAATGGACAGGACGCCGCATACCAGACGCGGAGTGCGAGTGGCTGGAGCGCGTCGAACCCGATCAACCTCTCCGTCGCGCAAAACTGCGAGTGGGTACAGCTTACGAGCGACCCGACGAGCGATGAGATCATCCTCCTCGTACGCTTCAATACCGCAGGGACCGTAGACTACGAAGCGCAGGTATGGGACGGCGGCACGTGGGGCAACTCGACGACACTGGGGAATGCGGGGGCGGTGACCGACGAGGGTATGGCGGCGCTCTACGAAGAGTCAGGCACCGATGCGGTCATTGTGGCCTCGAACGGTACCAACAACAACTTTGCATCGAAGCGGTGGAACGGTTCATGGCAGGCGACCACCACGACCGCGATCGGCAACGATTTCAACAAAGCGGCGATGTGCCGTGATCTTGGTACCGATCGCCTGACGGTCGTCTACACCGACGAGGACACCGACATGGGGTACGCAGAGTGGGATGGTACCACAAACTCCTGGGGTGCCTCGACGGAGCTCGAGGTAGATGGGGTGAATGAGATCAACAATGAGATTGCCTGCACATACGAGACGACTTCTGGCCGCGATGGGTACGTCTTGTTTACCTACGGCGATGGCATCGTGACGACCGAGCAGTACCGTGTACTTGACCGCTCGACCCCGGTGACGATTGCGCAGAACATAAGCACGCTCGGCGAGGCGTACAGCGCCTTCACCGCACGCACCGGCGATGGTACCATCCTCGGGCTCTTCTACGACGACGACGCGGACGACTACTTCTTCTCGGGGTGGGACGGTAGCCAGTGGAGCGTGGCGCAGCAGCTCGAGAGCGATGGCAATACGCAGAACCCGCGGCGCGAGCCGCTCGCGATCGCCGCCAGGAGGTACCCGTCGTTTACTGCGGGTTCGGTGGTGAGCGACCCCATCATCTTTACGGACGGTACCGGGCCGCGATGGGGGGTGGCGAGCTCGACCGATACGACGCCGGGGAGCTCCTCCATCAGCTACCAATTCGAGTACTCCGCGGACGGTGGCGATACGTGGAGCCTCATCCCCGATGCGGTCTTGCCCGGTAACTCGACGGGTACGACGAGTAACAGCATTGATCTCTCGAATGTCTCATATGCAACCTATGGCACGATCCGGTACGTCGCAAACTTCACGTGCGTGTCGGGGGACTGCCCGACGCTCCAGGACTGGACCGTTGCGTGGTCGGAGGGCATCACGGTCTCCGGCACCGCGAAAGCGTACGACGAGACGACGGATGTGACGAGCGGCACGGTAATGGTCGCGGTCAACAGCACCCTCCAGAGCGGCAAGCAGGGCACGATTTCGGGGGGTACGTGGAGCATCCCGAACGTCACCCTGTTCCCCGGGGATGTCGTGACCGTCTTCATTGACGGGGCAAACGACGCGAATGAGGCGGCTGCGGTGACGCGGTACGATGGGTACGGCAACATGACCGGTGTCGAGCTCTTTGAGCGGCACCTCACGATCGGCTCACCCGATGCAACGACCACGACCAATGCGGATATCGCACGGTACGACTACAGCACGTCGAGCGACGAAGACCTCTTCTTCGACGTGGATGCGGGGAATGACCTCTACGTCTGTGCGCCAGCATCGGGGAACTGCTTTGACGCAAAGCTCCTCGTCGCGACGACGAGCACCTACCGGCCGGATAGCGCGAACTCGGGGACGCTCTACGCGCACGATGTGGTCGTGCAGGGGACGACGACCGCCGACAGCAACACCTTCTACGTGAGCGGGAGCTGGAGGGTGAGCGGTAGGTTCGATTCGGGTAATGGGACGGTTGTCATGACCGCGACCTCCTCGAGCGAGAACATTGACTCGACAGGAGCGAGTGCGTACGCGTTCAACACACTTACCCTGGGGCAGAGCAACAGCGCCACGTGGACCGCGCAGAGCCTCCTTGATGTTAATGGAGCGATGACCCTTGCCTACGGCACGTTCGTCGCTTCGACCTCAAACCTCTTCCTCGGGGGCGACCTCTCGCTTCAGATGGGTACCACGTTTGTGAAGGGGGCCGGCACCACGACCTTTGACGGAGCGACGGTCGCGGTCATGACCGACGCGACTGTCGTAAAGCAAAACCTTGGCAAAGTGGCGATCAATGGATCATCGAAGACGGTGCGGCTCGGCTCGGCGGCGACCACGACCGACCTGTGGATTGAGACATCGAACACGTTTGATGTATCATCAAACAACTATGCGCTCGAGCTTACGGGCGACCTGCACAACCACGGGAGTTTTTCAGCCCGATCGGGTACGGTGACCTTTACCGCAACCACGACGGGGAGGGTGATCAATCCAGGAAGCTCCCCGTTCTACAACCTCTCCCTAAACGGTGCAGGGGGCACCTGGGCGTTCGAGGATGCAGATGTAACGATTAGCAATAACCTCACGATAGCGACTGGCACCCTTACCCTCGCAACCGGCACAACGACCCTCTCTGGCGCCCTCACCAACACGGGCGGTGCGTTCGTACACAACAACGGCACACTTGAGCTTACCGGCTCGGGGGCAAAGACCCTAACCCAAAACGGCTCTGCGCTCTACAACATCACGACAAACGGTGCGGGAAGTTGGTCGTGGACCGACACGAATGCGACGACCTCCGGCACGGTGCGACTCCTCAATGGCACCCTTACGTTCCCGACGGGTACGCTCACCATCGGAAAATCGCTCCTCAATATCGGCGGCTCGATCCAGGCAAACGGCGGGACGACGCGCTACACCTCAGCGTCGAGCGAGACCATTCGCACGAATGGCTCCGGGCTCTTCGGGGTCACCGTTGACGGTGCAGGAGGCACGTTCACACTGAGCGACACGAACCTCGTCGCGAGTGGCACGGTGCAGCTCCTCGCGGGTACGACGACCTTCCCCACCGGCACGTTCACTATCGGGGGGAGCTTCACCGGCGTCGGCGGGACGTGGTCCGCGAATGGCGGCGCCGTCCTCTTCAACTCGACAGCGACCGGGCGGACGGTGAACCCGGGGTCGGGGGTCTTCAATGCGGTGACCTTCAGCAGCGGCACCGGCGGGTGGACGGTGACGGGGAACGCGACCTCGACGGGCAGCTTTACGCTCGCGAGCGCGCAGTCCTTCACCGCACAGAGCGGGGTCACGATAGAAGTTGACGGGACGTTTACAAACAGCATCCCCGCGTCGACGACGTGGACCGGTTCGACCCTTTTCCTCAACTCTGGCACGAGCTACACGGTCGGGAGCAAGACACAGGCAGCCGAGGGGTACGGCACCCTCAAGGTGGGGGCGAACACCGACATCCGTACGTGGCAGTCGTCCTCGACCGCATACGTTGTGGACAGTACCGGATCGCTCGTGAGCCAAGACCACGCGGCAGTGGATGGCGACTTCTATATATATGGTACGTACGAACGTGCATCGGGGACAGAGTACTGGTCGTACGCAACCGACTTCGACGGTGCAGCGCTTGGGGGAGGCTCGCGACAGGTGGACGTGCGTTTCGCGAGCGGCGCATCGGCGGCGTTTACCGGAGCGACACTCCAGGTTTTGGGGAATGCGAGCGCGTCAACGACCGTCGCCAACCAAGGTTCGGGAAGTTACGCGCTTTCCGTTCACGACGGTACGGTGCAGGCGCAGCACTACACCATGACCGACCTTGCGGCTGACGGCTTCTCCATCCTCGGGAGCTCGACCGTAAGCTCACTCTCCGACGGTGCGTACCTGCTCACCACAGACGGGGGGACGATGCTCACCGTTTCTTCGACCACGATCGATGCGAATCCAGCGCTCCAGATCTTCCGCGTCGCATTCGGGACGTCGAGCGGCGTCTCGTCGGGGTACAACGTGACCGCCAGCGGCACCGCAAGCTCGTACTGGTCGTTCCGCGACCACAGTGGCAACTACGACGGGGAAGAGTATGACAATGATCCGGTTGTGGGAGCGGGGAGCATACGGTGGGATGACTCCGGCTTTACGATAAGCATAGACGGCACCGTGTTTGTGGGCGAAGGAAGCGGAGGAGCCCCGGCGGCATGTAATGGTTCGACGCAAATCTTGCGGCTTGTTGTCAATGGCTCGACACAGTACAACGCGGCCTGTGCGGCGGGGAGTGGCACCTTCACGTTCCCGGCGGTGACCTACACCGGCGACGTGCCGCTCATCCTCTATATAAATGACAGCGTCGGGACGCGGGGGGCGGTCGTATCCCGCTCGCCGCAGAGCAACATCGCCGGCTTCAATCTCTACCAGAACCGCGTCATCGTGCGGCACGAGGGCGTGGATGCGGCGACCATCGCGACGATGCTCCCGTACGACAGCGACCAAGACCCCGATATCCCCTTCGATGCAGAGGTGGGTACGCTCACCGTAGAGCCTGAGACCGGCTTCTACCTCTGGCAAGGGAAGTCGTTTGCGCCCGGCGGCAACGTGACCCTCACCCCCGGCGGGTCGGGTGCGGTGTACGACGGCTCGCTCCGCCTTGCCGCAGGGAGCACCTTCACCGCGGCGGGGAGCGAGGCACACAGTATCGGCGGCAGCTTCATCGCCGAAGCGGGGGCAACGTTTGCTGCGGCGAACTCGACCGTCTCCTTCACGGCGACCTCCTCCGGTAAGACGGTGGCGCCGTCGTCGAACTTCTACAACGCGTCATTCACGGGGTCGGGAGGGTGGACGATCGCCTCCTCGACGACGGTGGCGAACGACCTCACCGTAGCAGCGGGCACCATCTCCGGCACCCAGGATATTACCGTTCAGAACGGCGCCCTCTCGGGGAACGGCACGGTCACCATGACCGGCGGCACCGTGTCGGTCGGGAAGGGCGGCACCTTCGGGGGGAATAGCCCGTGGACCTTCAGCAGCCTCTCCCTCGGCGATGGCTCAGCGAACACGACCGCAAAGAGCGGCTCCGGTGACATCCTAGTAACAGGTGCGCTTTCCATCGCAGCATCCCACGTACTCAATGCGGGGTCGGTCGTCTGGACCTTCTCCGGTTCGGGTGCGGTACTTTCGGTTGCGGGCACCTTCACGCCGGAGAACTCGACGACGACCTTCGCGGGGACGGGGGCAATGACCGTGCCGGCGCTCACGTACCGCGCTCTGGTCCTCGCGCCGAGCGGGGCGGGGAGTCCGACGTACACACTCTCCTCGGGCGCGCTCACGACCTATACGCTCACCGTGGGCGATGGCAGCCACCCGGTCACCGTAGATGTGACGGCGAGCGACCCCCTCCTCACCGCGACCGGCACGGTGCGTATCATGCAGAGTGCGACGTACAGTGCGAGCAACAGTAACGACCTCCAGATAGGCGGCTCGTACGTAAACCAGGGTACCTTCACGAGTAATGGCGGCGGGGTGCTCTTCAACTCGCTCGACACTGGCGAGACAGTGGATCCCGGCGGTTCGTCCTTCCACCACGTGACGTTCAATAGCGCTGGGGGTGGCTGGACGATGCTCACCAGCGCAACCTCGACCGGCAATTTCTCCCTCACGAGCGGCACGTACACGCAAGACCCTGGCACAGTGCTTACCGTACAGGGCATCTTCACGAATGGTATCGGTGGCGCCGCAACAACCTGGAGCAATACGACGCTCTCCCTCACGAGCGGCACGAGCTACAGCATGAACACAAAGAGTGCTGGCGGCGACGTGTATAGCACCCTGAGCGTGGGGGCAAACACCGATATCAAAATGTGGAACTCGACCTCGAGCAGCTACGCGGTCGCCGCATCCGGCTCACTCGTGAGCCAGGACCACAATGCGGTGGATGGCGCACTCTCCATCTGGGGCGACTACGAGCGGTTGAGTGGCAGCGAGTACTGGAGCTATGCGACCGACTTCGACGGCACCGATATAAGCGGCAGCCCGCGCACCGTCGCGGTGCGCCTCGCGCCGAATGCGACGACGACGCTCTCGGGCGGGTCATGGAACATCACCGGCGCCGCAGGGGCGACGACCACGATAGCGACCCAGGGCGGCGGTACCTACGCGCTCCGGATCACCGGCGGTACGTTTAGTGCGCAGTACTACCGCATACGGGACATCAACGCTACGGGCCTCGAGTTTTCAGGGAGTCCGACCGTCACTCAGCTCTCCGATGGCGACCTCGAACTTGCGATAAACGGCGGCGCGATGCTCACCGTGCCCGCATCGGTCATCTCCGCAAACCCCGCAAAGACGTGGTACCGCATTTCGTTTGCAACCTCCTCAGGTATCACGAGCGGCAGGAATGCCACCTCCTCCGGCAGTACCGCAAGCCTCTGGCGCTTCACTCCGGCGCTCGGCAACTACTACGGCGAGGCGTACGACGGCGACCCTGCGGGTGATCCTGGGTACTTCGTGTGGGACGATAGCAATGCCCAGGTGACAATTGCGGGCAAGGTCTACAGCGGCGAAGGGTCAGGTGTTTCGACGATCTGCAACGGCTCGTCTCCGGTGGTGCGGATGGTGATCCAGGGCGGAAGCGGGCAGAGCGCCTCGTGCGCCGCCGGCACCGGCGACTACGCATTTACCGGTGTCACGTACTCGCCGGGCGACAGCATCATGGTCTACATTGACGGGACGAGCACGCAAGCGGCGAACGTGACCATAGACCCGCTCACGAGCATCAGTGACTTCGACCTCTACGAGCGCCGCGTCATCGTGCGGCACGAGGACACGAGCCCCATTACGATAGACGACCTCGCGATCTACGACTCATCCGACGACGCCGACATACCCTTTACCGCAGTGTCCAGCTCGCCCGATACGCTCACCCTCCCGGCAAACCATAAGCTCCTCGTGTGGGCGGGCAAGACCTTTACGCCAGGCGGAGATGTGACGCTCACCTCGGGTGGCACCGGCACCTCCTACGATGGCACGCTCGAGCTTCAAGCGGGCGCAACATACGTGTCGTCTGCTGCGATACCAGAGAGTATTGCGGTGGGTGGCAGCTGGCTTACCGGAGTGGGCGCCGTCTTCACTGCCGGCTCCTCGACCGTCACTTTCACCGCGACGACTTCCGGCAAGACGGTGAGCCCCAAGGCGAGCCCGTTCTACAACCTCGTCTTCAACGGCTCGGGTGGCGTCTGGACCTTTGCGGACCGCGATGCAACGACGACACGGAGCTTCACCATCTCCGCGGGCTCGGTCACCCTCGGCACCTCCACCCTCGCGGTTGGCGGCTCGTTCGTAAACAGCGCAACGATGTCGGCGGCGTCTACCTCGATAACCTTCAGCTCCTCGAGCGCAGCGACCGCTACCTTCGGCGGCTATGCGGTCGGCTCACTTTCCTTTGCAGGGGGCGGCGCCTACACGATGACCGATACGGATGCCACCTCGACGGGGAGCGTCTCAATAACCGCCGGGTCGGTCGCCCTCCCCTCGGGCACCTTCGCGGTTGCAAATGGCTTCAGTGCACAGGGAGGCACGTTCTCGCACGCCGGCACGCTCCGTCTCTATGGCTCGCTCGCCGCGCAGACGCTCCGCTTCGGCACATCGCAGGTCCGCCACCTCACCGTCGCCGGCCCCGGCTCGTGGGCGTTCGCGGACACCAATGCGACGACGACGGGCACGACGACGATTGCTACAGGCGGCCTCACCGCTCCCTCGGGCGGCTTCGGTATCGGCGGATCGTTCATAAACCAGGCTACCTTCAACGCAAACGGCGGCCAGGTGAACTTCTTTGCGACGACGACAGGGCAAACGATCTCCGCAAGCAGCACCGTCTTCGCGAATGTGCTCATCTCCGGGATTGGGGGTGGGTGGACGTTTGCGACCTCGGCGAGCACGACTGGCTCCTTCCGCCTGATCGCTGCAAGCTCTTTTGCGATGGCTGCTTCGACGACCCTCGAGGTCCGTGGCGCTTTCGAAAACCTGGTCGGCGGAGCTTCGACCACCTTCGCGACGAGCACGCTCCTCCTCAACTCCGGCACGAGCTACACCGTAAATACGAAGAGTGCCGGCGGCGACAGCTACGCATACCTCACCCTCGGGCAAAACACCGACGTGCGTATGTGGGATAGCGCTGCCGCAACCACGACCGTGGCAACCTCGGGCTCGCTCTACTCGATGGATCATGCGGGCACCCCCGGCAATCTCTACCTCTGGGGCGATTATGTACAGGCGTCGGGGGCGGACTACTGGAGCTATGCGACCGACTTCGATGGTGCTGCACTCGGTGGTAGCTCGCGGCAAGTAGACGTGCGCATCGCCTCCTCGAGCGCGCTCTCCTTCACCGGCGGCACGCTCGAGGTGGTCGGCGCTGCGGGGGCGACGACCTCCGTGGCGGTCATGGGGAGCGGCGCATACTCGCTTGCAAAGAGCGGCGGCACACTCAATATGCAGTACTACCAATTCAAGAACCTCGATAGCGCCGGCATCGTGCTCTCGGGCGCGCTTTCGATCACCTCGCTCTCGTATGGCGACCTCGAGCTCTCGAAGCAGGGCGGCGTACTCCTCCAGGTCGCCTCGACGACGATAGATCAGAACCCGAGCAAGAGTATTGCGGGAATGCGCTTCGCAACGACGAGCGGTGTCACGGGCACCAACGTGCAGCGCAACGGCACAACGGCAAACTTTTGGGATTTCAATGCCCACTATGGCGAGATAGACGGCGAAGCGTACGACAGCGATGGTGTAGATGCGTGTGGCGCCATTCGGTGGGACGACAGCACCTGCCTCGAGGTCTCCCAAGCGCACTACCGTTTCCGCAATGATGACGGCGGTGGCGGTGCGCCAGATAGCGAGTGGTACGACCAAAACTGGAACAAGCGCAAGCGGGTGAACGTCACGAACCCGAATGGGAGCGTGCTCACGAACACTGCGGTACGCTTCGACATCGGGTACGATGGCGACATGCAGAGCGACTGGGATGATATCCGCTTCACCGATAGCTCCGGCACGACCTCTCTCCCGTACTTCGTCGAACGGTACACCACGAACGCGACCGCGACTGTGTGGGTGAAGGTACCCTCACTGCCGGCAAACGGTTCAACCTTCATCTATGCGTACTACAGCAATGCGTTTGCGACGAATGGCGAGAGCGGGGCAAACACGTTCACCTTCTTCGACGACTTCGAAGACGACAACCTCTCGGAGTACTCGGGCGACACGGGGTACTTCGATGCGGTGTCAAACTCAGGCGCTGAAGGGTCATACATTCTTGAAGCGGCGGCTGGCTACGAGAACAACCAAACGCCGGATGGTATCTACCGCACCGGCACGACCTTTGGGCAGGGGAGTACGGTCCGCTGGATGCAGTACGTGACCGCCTCGCAGGACGACGAGCCATGCACTCTCTTCGGGGTACAGACTCCGGGCACAAACAATCAAAACTACGCCGTTTGTTTTGACCAGTACCCCTCCGATAAGTTGATCCTGGCGCGCAACGTGTCGAGCAATGACGCATCAGGGTCGGTGCTCGCATCGAGTACCGTGTCGTGGGCGACCGGCTGGTACACCACCGAGGTGGATTGGCTCACCGACAACACGATCTACGTATCGGTCTACAACAGCTCGGGTACGCTCTTTGCGACGACGAGCACCTCGAGTAGCACCTACACCTCGGGCGGCATGGGCTTCTCCTTCTGGTACCAGCACGACGGGTGGGACTTTTACACGGTACGACCATACGTAGCAACAGAACCCTCGACCTCGATCGGACCTGAGCAGGGCAAGGGTGGCGCAACGTGGAAAGCGGCACAGGATACTGCGATCACCCAGGACCAGGGGCAGACCTTCCGGGCACGCTTTTCGGTCGAGAACTCCGGTCCGCAGATCACCGGCCAGGAGTGGCGTCTCCAGTATGCCGATAAGACCGGGTACGGCACCTGCAATGCGGTACCCTCGGTGGAGTTTGATGACGTGCCGGCGCAGGCGGGGTGTGGCGTGAACCCGATCTGTCTCACGACCACCTCACAGTACGCCGATGGCGACCCGACCCAGGAGCTCCTCACCTCGACGACGTTCTACCCATCGGTCGAAGGGTACCTCGTCGAAAGCCCGAGCAACCAAACCCCTAGTATGACGCTCGACCAGAATCGTGTGACCGAGGTCGAGTACACAATCGAACTGACTGAAAACGCCGTATCGAACGCGTACTGCATGCGTGTATCGGATGGTGGTCTCGAGCTCGACTCGTACCAGACCATTGCCGAGGTGACGGCAAACTACGGGCCGCAAATCAACGCGTGGACTTTCAATGAGAGTACTCTGACGAACCCGAATCCAATTGCCCTCGTTGAAGGAGACACGACGGTGGTGGTTGCCACTGGTACCGTGACCGACCTCAACGGCTTCGAGGACCTCCTCTATGCCACTTCCACGTTCTACCGGAGCGGCGTCGGTGCAGGGTGCTCATCCGACCTCAACAACTGCTACCAGATCAATTCGCTCGAGTGCCCGCTCGACAACTGTTCGGGCAACAGCTGCGAGGTGACGTGCACCGCAGATCTTCAGTACTTTGCTGAGCCGACCGACGAGGGGAGTGCTCATGCTGCCGAGCAGTGGGAAGCAAAGCTCTACGTCGTTGATATGACCAACAACGAAGCATCATCTACCGCTGATGGCGCAGAGCTCCTTACGCTCTGGGGCGTCGGCCTAACGACCGGTGCGGTGAGTTACGGCTCGCTCGAGCTTGGCCAAGATACGGGGGCATACAATGCGACGACGACGCTCAAGAACACCGGGAATGATGGGATTGATATCGAGCTCGAGGGTACCGCCATGACGAACGGCGCATCCTCTATACCCGCAGCAAACCAGAAGTACGCGACGACGACCTTTACCTATGCAAGCTGTGTCATTTGCTCGGCGCTCTCCGGTACCGCGAGCACCTTCGAGATGGATCTACCCAAGCCGACCTCGACCACGACACCCGTCACCGACGATCTCTACTGGGGTGTGTACGTGCCGATGGGTGTCTCGGGGGTCACCCACAACGGCCAGACGACGTTCTATGCGACGGGGGATTGATGGCGACGAAATGTGGTGCAACGTATGGTGCTGAAAACTGAAAACTGAAATCGCGGTACTTATATATAGCCTATGCGTATCCTTGCCACCATCCTCATCGCGACGCTCCTCGGCGCGGGGGCGACGTATGCGTGGCGCTACTACGGCGGCTTTGCGGGGGAGAAGGGCGCTGCGGTTGCGTTTGTTGATGCGTATGGCGCGTACGACGAAGCAGCGACGCAGGTCGAAACGCTCGTGCACCTCCCCGGCGCCGAGGGGAATGATGACCGCGCCGAGCTCCTCGCACTTCTCTCCGCCATTCTTACGGAGAAGATGGATGACGTGAAGCGTGAGTCGCTTGCGCGGATAGCCTTCACCCACCTCGACACGATCAAGCGTGAGATAGATGCGGCGCAAGCGGGGCAGGCGCGCCTCTACGCACTGCTCCAGGACCTCGACAATGCTTCGCGGGTGTTCCGGGGTATCGAGCTGCGTACCGCAGCGGAGGGCGTGGTGCAGGCAGCCCGCTCACGGGCGGAGGTTGCCGCGCACATCCTCTCCCTCCTCTCCGACACGAACGAGCACACGTACGCTATCATCACCCGCATCCTCGCCGAGCACGGCGCACTCTCGTCCGAGCATGCGACAGCGATAAACGCAGCGACCGCGGAGGCAGAAGAGCGGCACAACGATACCGCCGCGCTCTACGACACCCTCGCAGCGAAACACACCGAGCTTCTCCGTGCGCGCGAGGCGTTCACCGAGCGTGCGTTCCACTAGCCATCCACAGGAGGGCTGTGGGTGCTGTGGGTGTCATCGTGCATACTAGAGGTACCCGTATGGTGCGGTTTGTCCCCCTCGCGTTCGTCGCAGGCTGCACGGTGCTTTCCGTAGGCGTGTTCGGCGTGCTCCGCGGCAGCAACCCCCTAAGCCAGGTGGCACAGGTAACAACATCGGGGGATACCACCGCCACCTACCCACAAACAACGACGACAGATACAACAACCACCACGACGACCGAGCAACCTACGTCTGCCTCCTTGACGACGGATCCCACGAACACCCAGCCGGTGCCGCAGACAGCCACGTCACTCACCACCACGCAGCCGCAGTACGTGCAGTGCCCCTTCCACCCGACGTCTGGCCAAATCCTCGCCGACTTTACCTTTGGGGGCAGCGTGTCAATCGGGACACTCGCTCTCCGCGCGAACGGCACCATAAGCGATGCGACCCGTGGCCCCCTGGCGCTGTCGCTCAACACAGGCTACTACAAGCTCTGGCTCGCAAGCTATGCCCCTGGCGATACGTCAGGTCAGTACGATCGTCAGAGCTGGTACCTCGTCATGGAAGATGCTGCGCATGCGGTCGTCGCAAAGAGCGACCCGACACCGGACATCCCTACCGGGGCGACTCTCTTCGCCGACACTGCGCCGCGGGGCATCCTCCTCACCGGGCAGGTCGTGGGCCTGTACGCGCGGCACGCAGCGTACAGCACCTCACTGGGGAACTACATCGTGCCGCTTTGCGCACTCTTCGAGCGGGTGGATACCACGACCACGGTGAAAACCGCAGACACCGTCACCCCCACGACATCCGGATCGAACACCGTCACTACCAACGAGAACACCAGTGCCGCACCTACTGCCTCGACAGAGGAAGCGCCGCCGGATTCCACCACTACCGAGCCTGAGGCCCCGGCGCCAATCGTCACAGTGCCGCCGTGCCCCTTCCCGGTGCGCGCCGACCGCACCATTGTGTCCTTCAGTGCAGCATCAAACGGCGTGCTCGAGAGCAAGGTCATCGCAAACGGGTCCTCCGATGCTGCGCGGGTGCACCGCCGGGCGACGCTCCTCGCGGGGACGTACAGCATTCGGCTTGCTTCGTACGATGGCGGGCTGCCCGACTCGGACGATCAGACCTGGTACGCTGCACTACACGATGCGACGGGGGTGCTTGTCGCAAAGACACCCCCCTCCCGCGACATCCCCGGGTGGGACGACACTTTCGTCGCAAAGGTCTCCGACGATCTCGTGCTCACGCGCGATGTGGGTATGGTGGACGCCATCCACACACGGTACCCGGGAAACCTCGCGTACGCAGTCGTGCCGCTCTGTGCCGCATTCGATCGCATCAACAGTACTACCACCGAGCCCTTACCCGAGCCGAGCACGTCTCCCACCACCGTAACCGCACCACCTCCTCCACCGCAGCAGACCACGCTACAGCAACCTATCGTACGTACGACCACCACCGTGATTACGCCCCCTGCTGCCCCAACACCTCTCGCCACTCCGGCCGATGAAGACGGCGGCGTGCCCGTCGCCCCCGCAACTATCGGCATTGCAAGCAGCCTCAAGACGGTGTCGGTACAGCCGGAGGTGCTCGCGGTGCGTGAACAGGCGGTGAAGGGCTTCACGGAGACACCGTTCACGCTCCTCGACGAGGGATCGCTCGTCGAGCGTGAAGCGGTCGTGCGCGAGCTCGTCGGGCACGGCACCTCCTCTCCGCGCGCCGGTACGACCAGTACGACGACCGCACGGCTGCCCGTCTCGCTCACGCGCATCGTCGCAGACGATAGCACCTCGTCGCCCGCAGTGGCTACGACGACCGGCACGGCGCTGCGGGAGCGTGTCGGCCTCATAGCGGTGCGCGACACCGACGGCGACGGGGTGAGCGACTACGACGAAGAGCGCCTCTACGGGAGCGACCCGGAGAATCCCTTCACTGCCGGTGGCGTCCTCTCCGACGGTGAGCGGGTGCTCCTCGGCCTCGACCCCCTCCGCACTGACCTCGTGCCGGTCGTCACCGAGTCGCCGCGGAGTGCAGGGGAGACCATCGAAAAGCTCGCGATCGTTGAGTCCTTGAGCCTCGCCACATCGTCTCGCACCTCGACGACGCCAGGAGCTGGAGCGATCTCTGAGCAGGTCGTCGTCAAGGGATACACCAAGCCGCTCGCCTACGTGACGCTCTACCTCTACTCGACGCCGATTGTCGTCACCGTGCGGGCCGATGCCGGTGGCGCCTTTGCGTACACATTCGATGAGACACTCGAGAACGGCTCCCACGAGCTCTATGTCGCAAGCGTCAACAACACCGGCAAGGTGCTCGCGAAGAGCGAGCCAATACCCTTCGTGAAAACCGCACAAGCCATCGAGTACACCCCCCTGTCGGCGCCGCCCGCAAATCCGGTAGACAAAGCGGCGCGCACCATGGCGACGCTCGGCTCCCTCGCGCTCCTCTTTGCCGGGCTCATCGCCCTCGTCTGGATCGGCATGCGCCGCACACAGGGCGCTGACCAACCACCACATGGGAACGCGTAACCTTGCTCAGTACCTTGCACGCGGGGTGTCGCTCTTCCGCGACAATCCGCAGCTCTGGTTTACCGCGCTCACGGCGGTCCTCATTTTCGGCGCCTTCACCTTCATCGCGCACCGCTTTGCCTCCATAGCACAGGATGCGCACGAGGAGCTCATCAACGTCCGGATTGGCTCAATCTTCGACGCGCTCGTGCTCTTTATCCCCGACAGCTACGATGCACCCGACGTGCTCCGCGCGCGGTTCGCAGCGCTCCGCGCCGAGAACCAGACGATAGACTCCCTCATGCTCCTCGCCCCGCACGGCGCTTCCGCGTGGCGCGTGTACGTCTCCGACCATGGCGCGCGGGAGGGGTCGGTCATCGACACCGAGCCGATCGCCGTGCGCTTGGCAAAGGGTGATCCGACGCGTGCCTACACCGTACCGGGCACCGACGAGGTGGGGGAGCGCACCTTCATGACCGCCCGTGCGATAGCCGATGAGGGTGGCCTCGTCGAGGCGGTCGTCGTGAGCTCGCAAAAACTCTCTGCGGCGGAGCAGGTGATTACCGACAGCCTCCGCACGAGCACATTCCTCCTCGTCGGCATCATCCTCGCGGGTGTCGTGCTCTTTTTCCGCCATGCACGCATCGTAGACTTCGCAACGCTCTATCGAAAACAGCTCGAGGTAGATGAGCTCAAGGACAGCTTCATCGGCATGGCCTCCCACGAGCTTAAGAGCCCGCTCACGGTGATCCGCGGGTACATTGAGCTCCTCAAGGAGGGCGGGGGAGACGCCGCTGCGCAGCATGAGTACCTCCGCCGCATTGACGTTTCTGCCGACGAGCTCCGGCAGCTCATTGATGACATCCTCGACGTGTCGCGCATCGAAATGGGCAGGATGCGCTTCACCCCGGAAATGGTAGAGCCGGAAGGCGTGCTCCGCGAGGTGTGCGACATGTTCCAGACGGTCGCGGCGCAGAAGAAGCTCACGCTCTCGTACGAAGCGGATGCATCGGCGCAGGGTGCGACGGTCGAGCTCGATCGCGGGAGGCTGAAGCAGGTCGTCGTGAACCTCGTATCGAATGCGCTCAAGTATACCCCCGCGGGGAGCGTGCGGGTGGAAGCCCTGCGTACCGCCGACCGGTACGAGCTCTCGGTGCGCGACACCGGCGTCGGTATGACCGCAGAGGAGTCGGCGAAGCTCTTCACGAAGTTCTACCGCATCACGACCGACGAGACGAAGGGCGTCGCGGGCACCGGCCTCGGGCTGTGGATCACGAAGTACCTCGTCGAGCACATGGGCGGCACGATCTCCGCCGAGTCCATCAAGGGCGAAGGTTCGCGCTTCGTCGTGTCCTTCCCGCTGCGGAAGGTGGGGTGAGGGGGATGGAGGCACAAAATCGCCACGCAATCGCGCGGATTGCGTGGCGATGTCTCAATGAGTGGTCGGTGACACGGCAGTGTGTCTTCGGATACCCTCCCCCGCATCCAGAGGGGGTTGGGTAACATTTAAAAACAGTGCCCGTACCCGCTCTCGATGCTGGCTAAAGCAGGGGAGGAGCGCCCATACCTCGAAACGAGGCCCTTTGCCCCCAGCGGCATCCCCATACATTTTCGACTGCGTGATGAGGTCGCCTCTGCCGCCCTCGACCATCTCGCGGGCGGTCGCAAGCGTCCATCCCCAGCCTCTCCCATTGAAGACGGACCTCGATATGCCGCGCCTACCCCAGAACAGTACTTCAAGCTCAGGAGAGGCAAACTCGAGCTTGTCGGGATCGTGGTAGAGGTGGTAGACATTCCCGCGCGTGAGTAGCGTAAGGTCGCTGCCATCACTCGGTTCTGGTCTCGAGAGATCCATGGGGGATCTCGTGATTACTACACACTCTCTACCACCCGATTGTGCCCGATATGTATGAACCTCCCTTTCCCGCTGCGCCCTTGCCTCGGGGGTCTCGGCGAGTAGGTAGGTGACCGCACCCTCGCCACTGACGCAAACACCGTAGATCGAGCGTGGCGCCCTACCGGGGTCACTCAGCTTGTACACAAGGTCGTCTGGGTAGAAGAGGATGGGTGTGGGAAGATCCCGCACCCGTTGCTCACCAAGATTCACTCCCGGCACTACGGTGACGCCCATGTCGAGCAAAGCAAAATGCTCGAGATTCAGCGCCCTATGCACGGTGTCCTCACCCAGGAATTGAACGTCGATGCTGTCGGTCCTGTAGTAGACACCAGGTAGGCACCCCTCTGGGTCAAGCACCCCGACATACCTCTCGGGGAATCCTACGATAGTGCCGACCTTGCCGTGGTTCCTCTTGAAGAACCGGTCAGACCCGGGGTCATCCATGCTCATTTCGGGGCAACCGTAGTGTACCCGCATTCCCACTGCCACGTGGACACACGCCCTCATTTGCAGTATGGGCATCGCTGTTCTCCTCTTCGTCTAAAAGGGACTATTCCCGTCACAAAGCGTACCACACACCCGATGCAGTTGCACGCAATTGTATGACCGCAGGTACTTTTGCACTCCGCTGGTAAGTTCTCATAGTGTAGCAG
>CAZMPG010000009.1:0-33120 GCA_964568345.1 uncultured Candidatus Saccharibacteria bacterium
CCACACCCCTGTCCGCTTGACTCGTCCCTTTAATGGGTACTGCGAGCCCGCAGGCCTTCAGCCGCGAGCAGAGGTGGCGGGAAGCAGTCCATAATATGAGCGGCATTTCGGTACCACAACGAACATAATCCTGGATTGCTTCGTCGCCTCCCGGCGGGTCGGCTTCTCGCAATGACACCGACATCGGGCCGTGGAGGGTGTGAGCAATTAACCGTGTGGTGGTAGACTTTCTGTCGGGATTGTGTCACACTTCTGGCGACGGAGGCCTCGTATGGTGCCTATGGTGTAATGGTTAGCACTAGGGCTTGTGGAGCCCTCTGTCCGGGTTCGAGTCCCGGTAGGCACCCACATAGTAACAACACCCCGCATGGGGTGTTGTTACTATGTGGGTGCCTAAGCACGGTGCCTGCGTACCGTGCGCCCGGGACTCGAAGTCGCGGAGTATGTTCCGAACCTTGTGAGGAACAGCGAGCGGCCGTCCAGGAACGCGAGATGGTTTCGGAGTATCATGAACGAAACCATCCGCGATTCCGGGACGAGTCCCGGTAGGCACCCCGTCCCACACACAACAGACCCCAAAGGGGTCTGTTGTGTGTGGCGCTAGTGCACCGTGTACTGGAATACGACAGCAGCCACAAGGAGGCACCCGAGGAGGATGGTGATGGTGTTGGTTGCTACGATGTGGTTCATAGTCTTCTTCTACTGCCCGCGGTCTTTTGTCCCGTTTGCTTGCTTTGACGCGGTGTAGCCACACTTCTTACACGTGCGGTTGTACGGAGTGCTGCCGGTACGGTACAATGTGCACATGGCGGTTGCGACGCAGCACGAAGCACACCACCATGCGAGCAGGCGGGTGGCGGTGAGTGTCGGGGCGCTCGTGGTCGCTGCGTGTGCGGCGGCTGCGTGGGTGCTCTGGGGTGATGCGATACGGCGTGCCTGCATGGGGGATGGTGCGTGCCCCGTTAACCTTGGCACCTCTACGGGCAAGATTGAACCAGTAGACCCAGGCGCATTCGCCACCGACAACGCCCCACCGCTCCCCGAGGTGCGGACGCCATCCGCTACATCGCTGCAGGCGACCGGATCGGTGGAGGTGCGGTAGCGAAACCCAACATGATTACTACAAGCAATAGCCCCATTTCCTATGGCAGATGAACCAACAGGAGAACAATTTACCAACCCCGCTGCGACAGGCTCCACGAATGCATACCTCATTCCTGGCGCTATCGTGCTCGCGGGCATCTTCATCGCCGGTGCGGTGGTGTTCACGCAGGGTGCTGCGCGCGGGGGAGATCGAGGAGGGGCGCAGACCGGAACAACGATCGAGGCGAAGGTGCTCCCCATCACCGAAGCCGATTACATCCTCGGGCCGGCAGACCCCGACGTGTACCTCATCGAGTATGTTGACTTCCAGTGCCCGTACTGCGACCAGTTCCACACCATTGTGAAGGAGGTGCTCAAGAAGCATGAGGGAAGGATTGCGTGGGTCATGCGAAACTTCCCCCTCGACTCCATCCACCCCGAGGCGCGGCCTGCGGCGATTGCGGCTGGTTGCGCTGCAAAGGTAGGAGGCAACGAGGCGTTCTGGTCGTTTGCCGATCAGGTGTTTGCAAATCAGCGCAGCTTGGGGGCGGATGCGTACAAGCGCTTCGCACAGAAGGTGGGCGTAGATGCGGTGGCGTTTGATGCATGCGTCGCTGCGGGCGATGAGAGCACCATTGATGCGCACCTCAAAAACGCAATCGACCTCGGAGGTAACGGCACTCCCTACACCGTACTCCTCACAAAGAAGGGCGACGTCGTAAAATTCTCCGGCGCGCTCCCTGTGGACCGGGTCGAAGTACTCGTGAATCGTGCGCTCGCATCACTCGGGTCGTAGCATATGCGTCGCGCCCTCGCGCTCGCTGCATTGCTGCTTACCGTCGGGGGTCTGTGGTGGTGGGGCGCCTGGTGGCACGCCGGTGAGCATGCACTTGACCAGGCGCTCCCGCGCGCACCCACGTTCTCACTCCCGTCGCTCGGGGGCGAACCTATAGCGCTCGAGAGTATACCCGGCGAGCTCCGTGTGGTGTACTTCTGGGCGAGTTGGAGTCCCTATGCGCGGGATGACCTTGCGGTGCTTGCCCGCATCAAGCGGGAGCAGGGGGATGCGCTCACCGTGGTGGCGCTCGACCGCGACACGAACGTGCGCGATGGGCGTGCGTTTGCAGAAGCGCTCGATCTGCGCGATAGCGTGCTCTTCGTGTTCGACTCGGATGATGCGTACTTCAAGCGCGCAGGAGGGTTCGCCGTGCCGGAGACGCTGTTCCTCGACCGCGCCGGCGGTATACTGGAGCAGGTGCATGGCCCGCTCACCGAAGATGTGCTGCGGGAGCGGATCGCAGTGTACCTGAAGCAGGCGGGACGATAGAAAAAATACTATGAAGAATAAAGAGATTATGGACTATAGGCAAAAGACCAGGGAACATCGCACTCCCGCACGCCCGTTGTCCCCATAGTCTCTAATCCTGTGTCTATCGTCCAGTTCTTTTCTCGTTCCACTTTTCTCTCGCTTCCCATGCCCCCCCTCGACCCATTCTTCCTCCTCTCGGTATTCTTCGCCGGCATGGTGATGTTCCTTGCGCCGTGCACACTCCCGCTCCTGCCCGCATACCTCGGCTTCATCGGTGGGGTGACCGAGGAGGAGCTTGCACACCACGAGACCCGCGCACGTGCCCGGAGGCGCGTGGTACGCACCGGTGCCGCGTTCGTGCTTGGGTTTGCAACGGTCTTCATCGTCTTTGGGCTCCTTGCCGGCTTCGCGGGGTCGTTTGTGGGGCCGCTCCGGCGCTCGCTCGGGCTTGTGGGCGGGGTGCTCGCGGTGGTGCTCGGCCTCTTCATGACCGGCGTGTTCCGCCTCCCCTTCCTCATGCGGGAGCGGCGGTTTCGCCTCCCCGCATTCCTCGCGGTGGGCGGTGCGCTGCCCGCATTCCTCCTCGGGAGCACCTTTGCGCTCGGGTGGACGCCCTGCATCGGGCCCATCCTCGCGACGGTGCTCTTCGTCGCCGGTTCGACCGAAACCGCGCTCACCGGGGCGCTCCTCCTCGCCGTATTTTCCTTAGGGTTTGCCGTACCATTCCTCGTGCTCGCGTACTTTGTGGCGGAAGCGGGCACCCTCGTTGTCCGTGCACAGCCGTACCTGCGCGCCGTATCGGTCGTGGGAGGGCTCTTCCTCGTGCTCCTTGGGCTGTTCCTCATCGTGGGGCACGTGTCGGTGGTAAGCACCTGGCTCTCCCGAGCACTCGAAGCACTTGACTACGAGCAGGCTATCATGCGCTACCTCTAGCACGTGGTGCGGGGATGGTATAGTGCAGGGGTATTTAGTCGTAACCAGCTATTCACTATGGGAACAGATACACAGGGTGCCCAGGGGGCGGGGGTGTCGGCGCTCCAGAGCGCGCGGGTACACGGTGCGCTCGTACTCGTCCTCGTGCTCCTCGCCGCATTTCTCTTTGCAGCGACCATTAAGTCGCTCAAGGAGTACGGCTATGTTGGCACTGAGGCCGCTTCGTACCCGACCATCAACGTGTCGGGGCAGGGCGAGACGTTCGCCGTTCCAGACACCGCATCGTTCACCTTCTCGGTCGTCGAAGAGGCGGAAACGGTGACTGCGGTGCAGGAGGCTGCAGCAAAGCGCGCGAATGCGGCGATCGAAGCGGTGAAGGGGAAGGGGGTGAACGAGGGCGACATCAAGACGATCGCGTACGAGCTGCAGCCGAAGTACGAGTGGCAGCCTATCGTGTGCGTGCGCTACCCCTGCGACCAGAAACAGGTGCAGAAGGGCTTCACACTCACGGAGAGCGTGCTCGTGAAGGTGCGTGATGAGGAGAAGGCGGGCGACGTGCTCGCTGCGGTGACGGACACCGGGGTGCAGCAGGTGAGCGGCCTCTCCTTCACCATCGCAGACGAAGAAGCGGTACGGGCAATCGCGCGCAAGGACGCGATCGAGAAGGCACAGGCGAAAGCGCGTGAGCTTGCGGAAAGTCTGGGGGTAAAGCTCGTGCGCATCGTGTCGTTTGGCGAGGACACAGGCGGCTACCCGGTGCCGATGTATGCTGCACGAGATGCGGCGATGGGTGGTGCGGAGATGGCGAAGACCATTCCGCAGCTCCCGGCGGGGGAGAACCGGATCGTCTCGAATGTCACGGTGACGTACGAGATACGGTAGGGCCCCGCACCGGCGGGCGCGTACCACAACGGCGGATAACCGCCGTTGTGTCGTGCGGGGGTTGTGTGCTACGGTACACGCGTGTCTGCACGCGGTGTGCAGACCGTAGGAGGGTGTATGGGCAAAAACATGGCAGAGCTGCCGCAGAGGCGGCAGCAGAGCACGGGAAAGGTTTTTAAGCGCGAAGAGGATTTTCGCGCAAAAGCGGGGGGTAGGGCGCAGGGGAAGCGAATTCCCCCAGCACACCTCAATGACGCGCTCCATGGAGCGCGCGAGCGAACGGATAGCCGGTAATACCGGCCACATCAACAGGAGTCCCTCGTAGTTGCGACCGCGGGCGCAACGAAGCAGGACGATTCAGGAGGATAGCAGCGGTTGAACCGCAGCCCGGGCTTGACGCAGCCCGGGCATTCTTATACTATGGCGGCATAGAGCCCCGTGGGGCGGTTTTTTAGAGACCTTATGCAGAAGCTACTCACCTACCTTCGCGAAACGCGCGGCGAGCTCACCCACGTGAGCTGGCCGACCCAGAAGCAGACGCTTGTCTACACGGTACTCGTGGTCGTCATTTCGCTCACGACCGCGCTCTACCTCGGTGCGCTCGACTTCCTCTTCCGCGAGGGTCTCGCTCTCCTCATTACTCACTAGTGACACGTCGTATGCAAGAGCAGCAGGAACGCAGGTGGTACGCCATCCACACGTACGCGGGGTACGAGAAGGCGGTTGAGCGCAACCTCCGCCAGCGCATCGAGTCCATGGGTGTTGCGGACAAGATCTTCGACGTCGTGGTGCCGACCGAAAAGAAGATAAAAATCAAATCCGGGAAGCGCGTCGAGGAAGAGGAGAAGATCTACCCTGGGTACGTGCTCGTGGATATGGTCGTTGACGAGAATAGCTGGTACGTCGTCCGGAACACGCCGCGGGTCACCGGGTTCGTCGGCTCCGGGGTGCAGCCAGTGCCGGTGGATGCGCGTGAGGTGGAGCAGCTCTTCAAGCGGATGAAGAGCGATACGGTAAAGCACAAGATCGACCTCTCGGTAGATGATGTGGTGGTCGTCGTGGATGGACCCTTCAAGGAGCTCGAGGGCAAGGTGGGCGACGTTGACGAGGATCGCGGCAAGGTGAAGGTCCTCGTGCCGATGTTTGGCCGCGAGACGCCGGTTGAGCTCGATTTCTTGCAAGTGCGGCGAATTTAGGGTAGTCTCTCCCCACGTATGGCAAAAAAGGTACTCAAGCAGGTCAAGCTCCAGATTCCCGCAGGGAAAGCAAACCCCGCGCCGCCGGTTGGCCCCGCACTGGGTCAGGCGGGTATCAACATCGGCGACTTCGTCAACAAGTTCAACGAGGCGACGAAAGCGAAGATGGGCTCGGTCATCCCTGTTGTCATCTCGGTGTACGAAGACCGATCGTACGACTTCGTCTGCAAGACGCCGCCCGCATCCAACCTCATCCTCAAGAAGCTCGGCAAGGATAAGGGTTCTGGCAAAAACGTGGCATCAAAGGTGGGCGTCCTCTCTCGTGAGCAGGTCCGTGAGATAGCTGCAGAGAAGCTCCCCGACCTCAACACCGACAGCGTTGAGCATGCTGCCCGCATCATCGCCGGCACCGCCCGGTCAATGGGCGTTGAGGTGCGCTAAACGCACCTCCTCACACCCTCCGCGTACTGTCTCCGAGCCCCGCCTGTGGCGGGGCGGGCCCCCAGCAGCAGACGGGGATGACCGCAGGCCCTTAGCCGCGAGCAGAGGTGGCGGGAAGCAGTCCATGGTTTGGTCGGTATTTTTGTACCAAAACGAACACGATCCTGGATTGCTTCGCCCCCGCCGCAGGCGGGGGGCTCGCAATACAACGACATCGGGCTGTTTATGAAAGGTATAAGCAGTTACTTTGTACACTGGTTGACGCGCGTGCCCGTGTCCCGTACGATGGCGTACGGGTTTTGTTGTGACGGAGGTTTGTCATGAATATCGAGATTCCCCTGCAGCTCAAGTTTCGGGTACGATGGTTTGGAAAGCAGCCGCAGGTGTTCGACCGGCTCGATACTGCGCTCGCCGCACTCATCGGGCACGCGCGTACCTGTACCGGTCGCGCAGCTCAGGAGGTTGTTGCGCGGTGGTGCTCGCTCGAGCTCTGCATCGTGCCGCTCGGTGTAGAGAGCCGCACGCTCGCAGCCTCCTGCAGGGTGATTCGCGTGCCGTATGGGCGGATCATGACCCTTGCTCGCGACGCGAAGTGTCTCCGTGGCGATCAGCCGATCTCCGCGAATCCTCCTGGCGATCTCACCCTTGCTGCATTCCTCACGCACGGTGCTCTCGTGAGCGGTGACTGCTCACGTACGAAAGAGAGCAGTATTGACGCTCCCGGTGACGATGAGTGGTGCGATCTCGTGGAGAACGGGGGCGCGGGGTAGCGAATCCCTGGTACGTATCAGACACGCCTCCCAGGAGGCGGCGCGCAATACGTACGTTACGTACGTATTGCGCGCCGCTTTTTGCTGTGGTATGCTGTTAAAAGCAACCACCGAATGAAGATGCATGAGCATCTTTTTTTGTATTCACATATGCGACAGTTCACCGTCAAAACAGCCCTGCTCATCGCCGTATTCCTGCTCATGCTCGGCGTCACGGTATTCGGACGTGATACGCTGAGTGTCCTGCTCCACACCCTCCGGCTTATCCCGGAACAGGCGTCGTTCACCGAGCTCTACTTCGTAGAGCGTCCGCACCTTGAAGGTGCGGACGGTACGCGGACAGTTCGATACTCGTATAAGCTAGTGAGCCATGAATCGGAGCGTATGACACATCACCTAGTGTCATACCTTGAGCATGGGGAGGACGGACAGACCGAGGTGCGTGACGATGCGCTCACCCTTGCTGTGGGTGAACAGCGTGTGTTCGAAGAGCGCGTCGTACTCAATGGGCCACTCGCAACGACGACCGTTGTGGTGATGCTTTCGGATCGCGGGCAGGAATTGCGGTTTCGCTTTCCGTAGTGTGGGGTACTTTCGGTGGTGTGCTCACCATGTGCTATGGGAGACACCAGCCACAAGACGATTACCGTCATCATACCGTGCTACAACGAAGAGGCGGGTATTCGCTCCGTGATAGAGCGTTTTCCGCGTGATCGGCTCGCGCGTTTCGGATACCGCCTCGGCATCATTGTGGTAGACAATAATTCAACCGACCGCACTGGTGAGCTTGCGGCGCACGCGGGAGCGACGGTGCTCCACGAGTCGTGTAAGGGCAAGGGCAACGCGTTGCGGCGTGGTTTCGCTGCGGTACCGCCGGAGAGCGACTATGTCGTCATGATTGATGGTGATGCGACATACCGACCTGAAGAGGTGCTCCGCCTCATCGAGCCGCTCGAATCAGGTTTCTGTTCGGTTGTCGTCGGATCGCGGCTCGCGGGAAGGATAGCGCCGAATTCCATGACCGCCTTCAACAGGTTGGGTAACTGGGTGTTTGCACACCTTGTGCGGCTCGTATACCAGACCAACGTGACCGACGTTCTCTCTGGGTACTTCGCATGGACGCGCCGCTCGCTCGAGCGCCTCCACCCCCTCCTCACCTCCCCAGGTTTTGCCATTGAGATGGAAATGGTGACGAAACTCGCGCGGCTCGGGGAAGAGGTGTACGCTGTACCGATAAGCTACGATGCGCGTGCAGGGCAGACGAACCTTCATCCGATATGGGATGGTTTCCGGGTACTCACCATGTTTCTTCGCACGCTCGCGTGGCGGCCACGTGAGCGTGCTGTGCCGCACACATATATCCCACCGGTACCAGACCACGATGTGGTATGAACATACTCTCTGTTTCGCAGTATTACCCACCCCACGTCGGGGGCGTTGAGGTGGTGGCGCGTGCCCACGCGACCTGCCTTGTCGCAGCGGGGCACACAGTAACCGTACATACGTTTGCGCTCCACGGCACCGCACCTGGTGTCGCCGAGGAGGGTGGTGTGGCTGTGTATCGGGTGCGCGGGTGGCACGGTTTCGAGCGGTGGTTTGGTATACCGTTCTGCCTCGGCGGCTTCGGCGCCATCCGTACACTCGCGCAGCTCGTACGCGGAGCGGACGTCGTGCACCTCCACGACGTCCTCTACCCGCTCTCCTGGCTCACATACCTCATGGCGCGGTGGTATGGGCGGCCCCTCATCCTCGTGCAGCACGTCGCATTCGTCGTCCACCGGGTGCGGATCGTTGAGTGGGTCGAACGCTTCGTGTATGCCACGTGGGGGAGGGCCCTGCTGCGCGCAGCGAGCGCGGTCATCGTATTCCACGCGAATGTGCGGGAGTTTGTGCGGGGGCTCGGGGTGCCTGCGTCCCGTATACGTGAGCTTCGGAACGGCGTTGACCTCACCGTGTTCCACCCCGACCCTGGCGTGGACGTGGCTACCATCCGCCGCTCCTTTCGCCTACCTACCGATCGCCCACTCGCGCTCTTCGTCGGCCGCTTTGTACCCAAGAAGGGGTGTCGCGAGCTCTATGAAGCGCGTGACCCTGCGTACGACCTTGTCTTTGTGGGGAGCGGCTCGCTCCCGGGGGTGTGGGCAGAGACGCCGGGCGTCCACGTGCTCGGCGCGCTCAACCGCACACAGCTTGCAGAGCTCTACCGCGCGGTTGACGTGTTCGTGCTGCCCGCCCGCGGGGAAATCTTCACCCTCGCGATGCAGGAGGCGATGGCGAGCGGCCTGCCGGTGGTGACGACGCGGGACCCCGCGTACCGTTCGTACGGGCTCGACACCCACCACATGCTCCTCGTCGAGCCGAATGCTCCCGCGCTCCGGAGTGCCCTCAGCACGGTCTGCGGCGATGCGGCGCTCCGTGCGCGGATGGGCGCGTACTCGCTCGCATGGGCGCAGGAGCGTTTCGACGTGCACGTCAACGATGCCGCACTCCGTGAGCTCTACACGCGGGTCGCCGCGGTGACCCGGACGATCGTGACGACGAGCTGGGACGACGGCCACACGCTCGACCGGAAGCTCGCTAGCCTCCTTGCGCAGTACGGTATCCGCGGTACGTTCTACATTGCGCCGTACGACCACGAAATCTTGCCCCATGACCGGCTCACCGACGACAACCTCCGCGCGCTTGCCGAGGAGGGTTTCGAGGTTGGGGCACACACCCTCACCCACCGCCTTCTCCCGACGCTCTCGCCCGATGAGGCGCGCGGTGAGATCGTGGGATCGCGGGAGCACCTCGAGCGGGTGCTCGGCGCGCCGATCACGAGCTTTTGCTACCCTGCGGGGAAGTACCAGCGCAAGCATGTTGCGCTCGTTGAGGGTGCGGGGTACACGTACGCCCGTTCCGTGCGCCGCTTCTCGCTCCGTGTAGGAGATCCGCTTGAAGCGCGTACGAGCATCCACACGTACGACCACTGGCTCGACGCACTCAAGCTTATGTGGTTCGTGCGGGGAAATCCGCGCGCATTCTTGCGCCTCTACCGGCGGTGGGATAGGCAGGCTATCGCGCTCTTCGACCGGGTTCGTGCCCGTGGCGGCGTCTTCCACCTCTGGGGGCACAGCGATGAGGTTGACCGACACGGGGATTGGGGAAGGCTTGAGCGGGTGCTCGCCCACATCGCGCACCATGCAGACGTGGCGTACGTGACGAACCGTGATACCGTCCTATGATGCACCAGAAGACCGTCCTCGTCGTGGCACCCTACTTCCCGCCGCACCCTGGCGGGCTTGAGCGGTACGCGTACGAGAGTGCGGTGCGCCTCCGCGACGCGCATGGCTGGCACGTCGAGGTGCTGACGAGTGGTAGCGAAGATCGGGTGACGGTGCAGGGAGGGCTCACCATCCATGAACTCCGGAGAGCGTACACCATCTCGAATACCCCGTGGTCGTTTCGCTGGTGGCGGCAGGTGGGCGAGGTGCTCGCGAAGGTGCGCCCCGACGTCGTAGTGGTGCACACGCCGGTGCCAGGGCTCGGCGATGTTGTGGCGCTCCGCGCGTCGGTTCCCGTCGTTGTGACGTACCACGCGGGGAGTATGCGGAAGGGGAGGCCGCTCGTTGACCTCGCGGTTTGGCTCTACGAGGCAACACTCCTCCGCCTCCTCCTCCGTCGCGCCGCCCACGTCATCTGTGCATCGGCGTACGTGCGCGACTTCCTCGCGCTCCGCAGCGCAGCGCAGAGCGTCATCACCCCGGGTGTTGCGACCGACCGCTTCGTCCCGGACGCGGCAGTGCGGGAGAATGACCCCACCATCCTCTGCGTCGCGGCGCTCGGTAAGGCGGAGCGGTACAAGGGAGTTGGCGTCCTCATTGACACCTTCCGCGATCTCCTCGCCCGTGTGCCGACTGCGCGGCTCCGTATCGTAGGATCCGGCGACTGTAGTGTGGAGTACCAGGACCGGTGCACCGCGTACGGCATTGCTGACCGTGTCACCTTTACGGGAGCCCTCCATGGCGACGCGCTCGTGCGCGAGTACCAGCGTGCGCACGTCTTCGCGCTCCCGACGATGAAGGAGAGCTTTGGCATGGCTCTCGCTGAAGCGATGAGCGCAGGGCTCCCCGTCGTTTCCCTGCGGACAGGCGGCGTGCCCTCGCTCGTCCTCGACGGGGTGACGGGCGACCTCGTCGAGCCGGGGGATGTAGCGGGGTTTGCCCGGGCGCTCACCGACCTCCTCACGGACGCCACCCGGCAGACCGCGTACGGAAAGCGGGGAAGGGAGCATGTCTCCCAGCACTTTACGTGGGACGCGCGTGCGGCGGCATACGACGCGGTGCTTACCCGTGTCTGTGCACCCGCACCAACCATCGCGGTCGTCTCTGGCTACTACCCACCGCACGTCGGCGGCATGGAGCAGGTAGCGGAGGTGCTCGCGCGCACGTGCGCGAGCCGTGGCTACCCGGTGCGCGTCTTCACCTCACGTATCGGTGCGGACCATGCGCCGACCTATGAGGAGCAGGGCCGCCTCACCGTGCAGCGCCTCGCCGGCTTCGAGGTGGCTCACACGCCGATTCTCCCCAGCCTACCGCTCCACCTCGCGCGCCTGCCGCGCGGGAGCATCGTGCACGTCCACGTTGCGCAGGCGTTCGTGCCCGAGGTGGCGTACCTCGCCGCTTTGGTGCGGGGGCTCCGCTTCATTACCCACCTCCACCTCGACGTGGCGCGGTCAGGTGCATTCGGGTGGCTCCTCCCGCTCTACAAGCGTTTTGTCCTTGGCCCGGTCCTGCGGCATGCAGACCTTGTGATCGTCCTCACCGAGGCGCAGGCGCAGTTCGTGCGCGAGCGGTACGCGGTAGCGGCAGCGCGAATAGCCGTGCTCCCGAATGGCGTCTCGCTACCGGAGACCGTGCTGCGCGAACGTGCGCGCGGCGAGCCCCTCCAGATCCTCTGCGTTGGGCGTATGACCGTGCAGAAGCGCTTCGATCGGGCGATTGATGCGGTGGCGCGTATCACCATCCCCGCCGTGCTCACGATCGTGGGCGACGGTGAAGACCGCTCTGCACTCGAGGCACAGGCGCGGGAACGGGGGGTTGCGGTTGTCTTCGCAGGTGCCCGGTCGCCCCGCGAGGTGGCGGCGTACTACCGCCAGGCGCACGTCTTCCTCATGCCGTCCGACCACGAGGGGATGCCGCTCGTGGTGCTTGAGGCTATGGCGTTTGGCTTGCCGGTTGTCGGTGGCGCGGTGCCTGGGGTGCGCGAGATACTCGCAGGGGTGGGTGTCCTTGTGCCCCCGACACCGGAAGCGTTCGCTGCCGCGCTCACGGCGCTCGACGACGACACGCACCGCGCCGCCGTCGCCGCGTCGTGCCGCGCTGCCGCGGGATCGTTCTCGTGGGAGCGTGTGGCTGACACCCTCGAGGGGTACTACGACCGCGTTCACGTATGATCCACCGCGTCCTCACCCGGTCGAACGTCGCCGTCGGAGGTATTCTCTGGTGGGTGGTGGCTGCGCTCCTCGTTCTGACCCCCGCTCCCCCACTCCTCACCGCCCTCGTCGTGGTGCCCTTCGTACTCCTCGCGCCCGGGCTCTGCATCACCGTCGTGCTCGGCGTTCGAAAGATCGCGCTCTGGGGACACCTCGCGACTGCGGTTGGGGTGAGCATCCTCACCCTCATGGTGACCGGCCTCCTCCTCAACGCCAGTGGCCCGCACCTCGGCATCGTGCGCCCACTCGATGCCGTGCCGGTATTCGTGGCGTGGAGCGGGGTACTCGGCGCGCTTGCGCTCGCGGCGTGGATGCGCTTTGAGCCGGTGCTTATCATTGTGCCGCGGCTCATCGTCGCGCAGACGGCGCGGGAGCTCTCCCTCATCGCTGCTGCCTGTGGCACACTCCTCCTGGCTGCGTGCGGCGCTATCAGGCTCACGAACGGCGCACCAAATACCCTCACCCTGGTGGCGATTGGCGCGCTCGCTCTTGTTGCGGGGATACTCGCCCTGCGGGGCACGCGGATGGGTAGAACGACGGTGCCGCTCGTGCTCTACCTCCTCGCGCTCGCGCTCCTCTTCATGACGTCGCTCCGCGGCTCTTTCATTGCGGGCCACGACAGCATGCGGGAGTTTTTCGTATTCGACCTCACCTACCAGGCGGGGCTGTGGAGCATGGCTGCGTACCGCGATGCGTACAATGCATGCCTCAGCATCACGATCCTGCCGACCATGCTCGCGAACCTCTCCCACCTCGCCCAGCCGTACGTGTACAAGGTGCTCTACCCCATCATCTTCGCGCTCACCCCCGGCATCGTGTACCTCACGAGCCGCGCGTGGGTGGATCGGCGCCTCGCCATCCTCGGCGCCGTGCTCTTCCTCGCGTTCCCGACCTTCTTCCAGGACATGCCGTTCCTCGCGCGCCAGGAGATCGCTTTCCTCTTCTTCGGCCTCATGGTGTACCTCCTCTTCGCGCCGCAGCTTGCCGCGCGCGTGCGGCGGACGCTCTTCGTGCTCATGGGGTGCGGCGTGGTGCTCTCGCACTACACCACCATGTACCTCGTACTTGCGCTCTGCGTCCTCGTCCTCGTCCTCGTACCCACCGCACGCTTCCTCCTGCGGCGGCTGTGGCACGTGCGGTTCGTACGCACAGTGGTGCTCGTGGACCGAGGCAAAGGAGAGCTCACCGTTGGCGTGGTCGCCCTCCTCGTCGGCGTCGGTGCGCTGTGGGTAGCGGGCATCACCCAGTCGGGCCAGCACCTGGTCGCCGTCTTCGAGGAGACCGCACACGCTCTTGGTGGAGAGGGAGGAGGTCGCTCGTTCGACGTGGCGCGGCTCTTCTCGTTCGCTCGGCGCGCGCCTGATGTGGGGCTTGTGGGGTACGAACGGGACGTCGTCGCAACGATCCGCGCCGCAGAGCCACACGATACGTACGATGTGGCGACGTACGCCCCCTATCCATTCACAATACTTTCGCCGGAGCTCTCGCCCCCGCTCGGCGCGGGAACGCGGTTTGCGGCGATTGGCGCTTGGCTAGCAGACCTCGCGCTCTTTGCCGGCACGGTCACGGGGAAGCTCATCGAGCTGTCGGTCATACTCGGGCTCGCCTACGCGCTCCAGCATCGGGTGCGGGTGCGGCTCCTCAACCTCGAGTACTATGTGCTCGCGCTCGTCGCGGTGTGCCTCGTCCTCGCAACAGCGCTCCTGCCGGTTCTCTCGAATGAGTACGGCCTTTTCCGGGCGCTCCAGCAGGCGCTCTTCGTCCTCGCACCGTTCCTCGCTGTGGGGATGGTGCTCATGGGGCGCTTTGTGGCGCGCGGGTACCTCTCCGTCGTGCGGCGGGTGCATGAGCCGCTCCTCGCGATGCGGTCAGAAGCGGCTGGCTACGCCCTCGCGGCGATGGCCGCAATCGTCGTACTCCTCTATGCCACCGGGTTTGTGCCACAGCTTGTCGGTGGATCCCTCCCCGCCTTCCACCTCGCAAACACCGGTGATGACTACCGCCGCTACCTCATGACCGACGAAGAGCGTGCGGCGGCGCTGTGGCTCCGCGATCGGGGGGACGAGTACCGGAGGGTGACCGGCGAGCCGACCTTTGTCATACAGACCGACCGGTTTCTCCAGAACAAGCTCAAGGCGTTCATCCAGAGCGACGTATCGCAAGACATCTACCCCGGTGCGCTCCTCCGCGGTGCGCACGTCGTCGTGGGCCCCGTCCTTATCCACGACCACCGCGCGGCGGTCACGTACGGTGGCGCGACGATTCTCTACGAGTACCCCATTGAGTTTCTCGATGCTGAAAAGAATGTCATGTACACGAACGGCGCGGTGCGGGTGTACCGGTAGCGTATGCGGATACTGCGCATCACCAGCCTGGGGTACGAGAGTGGGGGAGCTGAGAACGGCATCGTGCTCGCCAATGCGGAGCTCGCGCGCCTCGGCCACGTGGTGACGGTGCTCGCGAGCGATGCGGGGCCACGGGGCGTGGCGCGCTTCAGCGACCGTACGTTCCCCGCGCTCCTCGACCAGCCGATGCTCCTGAAGCCGCTCTACGGGTGCTTCTACCCGCCGGTGTACCGCGCGGTGCGGCAGGCGGTGCGCGAGGAGGCGCCCGACATCGCACACGTACATACGACGAGCCAGCTCTCGCCCGCGGTCTTTCTCGCGCTCCGCGGGGTGCCCACGGTGCTCACCATCCACGGTGCGGAGGACTTCACGTACAGCCTCCTCCGGTGGGGGTTCCCCGACACGTTCTTCCATGCGGACAGGGGCCTCAACCTCACCGGTATGCTCCATTACGGGTACCACCGTTTTGTAAACGGTCCCCTCTACCGCGCCATGCTCTCCCGGTACGTGACGACCGCGGTGTCCCTGAGCCGCGCGATGCAGCGCTTGCTTCGGGAGGATGGCATCGAGACCGTGTACGTACCCAACATGGCCAAGCTCCTCGTTCCGGCCCCCTTCGACCCCGTCTCGCGGAACATCCTCTACGTGGGGAGGCTCGAGATGAGCAAGGGCGTGCAGCATCTCATTGACGCATGTGCCGAGGTGCGGGTGCCCGGGGTGACGCTCACCATCGTGGGCACCGGCTCCGCGGCGGGTGAGCTCGCTACGTACGCACAGAAGCTCCCCCAGGGCACCGTGCAGTTTGTCGGGCACCGTACGCGCGAGGAGCTCCCCGCGTACTACCGTGCGGGAGCGGTGTGTGTCGTGCCGAGCGTGTGGCCGGAACCGTTCGGGAAGGTGGGCATCGAGGCGATGAGTGCGGGGAGGCCGGTCATCGCCTCGAATGTTGGCGGCATTAGTGAGTGGCTCCAGGACGGGGAGACCGGCTACCTCGTGCCGCCCGCGGACCCCCGCGCGCTTGCCGAGCGGCTCACCCTCCTCATGGAAGACGGTGCGCTGCGGCGCGCGATGGGGGATCGTGCCGCCCGCGCGGCGCAGGCGTTTAGCATCGAGGCGCACGCCGCGCGGATGGTCGAGCTGTACGAGGCGACTATCGCACGCCACGTACGCGCGGTGCGTGCGGCTCCAGGAGGAACTCGGTAGCGAATGCCTCGCACATGGTGCGGAACCATGTCGCAAGCTCGGCTGGCGCCCCGTAGAGCGGGCCAGCGGGGCCGGCTGGGGTGTTGTTGACATCAACGACGTACAGCCGGCCGTCCTCGGTGCTGCGGAGCACGTCGAGCTCGCCGAAGTCGAGCCCCATGCGGCGCGCGAGGGTGCAGATACGGGACTGCTCATCGTGCGAGAGAACCGTATCTTTTGGCACGACCTCCGCGTGCGCGGTGGTGTTGAACTGGTCAGCAAGCGGCTTGTGCTCCTTGACGACGAGTGGGATCCGCCCGCCCATGAGGGTGACCCGGAGGTCGCACGCGTACCCCGCTCGCTCGCTCGTGGGGATGAGCTTCTGGTAGAGGTACCCAGGCTCCGGCTCTCGCGGGCAGGACACGATCCGGCCATCGTGCACCGCATTCGTGTTTGACTTCTGTACGCACACGCCGGTGTGGGTCCGCGGGTCCACCGCCATACCGTACCCGAACACCTCGCGGAAGACCTCTTCAACGCGGGCCTTGCTGATGTCGGTGCAGTGGAGGTTGACGACGCGGGTGGTGTGCGCGAGCTCGAGGAGTGCCTCCTCTATAGGAGAGGCGGTTGTGTCCCGAAAGCGCAGCACACAGGATGCGGATGCCGTAAGGCGGTTTGTCATTCGGTAGCCCAAAAGGTGGCATATCTTGTAGAGCGCATGGTACGTGACGGGCAGGTCGGGGTAGCAGACAATTGTCTGGGTGCGGAAGCCCCGCAACGCGAGCGCACGGAGGTAAGCGCGCTTGCACATGAGGAAGGTGCGGAGCGGCCAGATGAGCTTCTCGTTGAGCCGTGCCATGATGCGTGATGCAAGTGGGGGACGTGGTAGCGGGGTGGATTGCTGGCGCAGAGTCTTCCTCGATACCGGTGGCAGGAATGTACGCTCGAACGAGTCGCACAGGGTGCCAAACCAGCGAGGGAACTCCTCGCAGTCGCGGCCGAGTACGCGGAGCGGCCCCGCGGGGGTGTTGTTGGCGTCCACGAGGTAGAGGCGGTCGTCGGTCGGGTCGCGGAGCGCGTCAATCTCGCCGTAGTCTAGACCGAGCGCTTTGCAGAAGCGCACGACACGCTCCTCTTCTTCGCGCGAGAGCACGTCACCCGTCTCGCAGCGCTCCGCGTGAATGGTGATATTGAAGCGATCGCTCGCCTCCTTGTGGCGCTTGAGGACGAAGGGAATAGTGTCCCCGAACACGTAGATACGCAGGTCCCACACCGTGCTGTCGCTCGAGCGCGCGTCAATGAGCTTCTGGTAGAGGTACCCAGGCTCCGGCTCTCGCGGGCAGGACACGATCCGGCCATCGTGCACCGCATTCGTGTTTGACTTCTGTACGCACACGCCGGTGTGGGTCCGCGGGTCCACCGCCATACCGTACCCGAACACCTCGCGGAAGACCTCTTCAACGCGGGCCTTGCTGATGTCGGTGCAGTGGAGGTTGACGATGCTGCGCTCTCCGGCGCGTGCGGCAAGTTCGGGGCACGCTGCGCCGTACGTTGCGTCCTCGAAGCGGATGATGCAGTCCGCTTGGGCGGCGAGGTCGTTCGTTATCCTGCAGCCGAGCGCGCGGCACACCTTGTAGAGGATGTGGTAGGTCTTCGGTCGCTCGGGGTAGAAGAGCACGGTGCGCCGCGAGCCGTTTCTGACCCATGCGACGAGGAAGCGCACGTGGTACACGATGAGGGTCTCAAGGGGTGCGAGCAGGGTCTCCGAGAGCCGCTCGTAGGCGCGTGCCGGCAGGTGGGCAAAGCGTCCGAGGGGGCCGCCCGCGCGGTATGCGGCCTCAGAGAGGTGGACGCGGGTATGGTACATGAGCACCGAACCAGCGACCGAGAGGAGCGTGCCGCCGGCGTACGCGAGGCCGACCCCGGCAAGGCCATGGGGGAGGAGGACGTATGCGAGGCCGATCGTCCCCCCCGCGAAGCACACGTTCCGCACGAAGAGCGCCCGGATGTCGTGGGTGAGGCGGAAGAGGGTGGCGTAGAGCGCTGAAGCGGCAACGCCGACACCAGAGAGGGTCATGGTGGCGAGGAACGTGAAGCCCCGTGTCGAGTACTCCTTGCCGAAGAGGGTGAGGATGAGGTCGCCGCCCATGAGGAGCACGAGCATCGCGGGTATAAGGAGTGTGGCGATGGTAAGCAGCGCTTTCTTTGTGTGTGTGCGGATAGCGAGGCCATCGTGCGACCCCTCCGAGAAGAGTGCGTTGGTCACTGCGCTGGGGATGACGTAGAGGAGCCCCACGATCATCATGACGATGTAGTAGTACGCAGATTCGTGCGCACTGAGCCGATGCAGCACGATGATGGGTAGCAGTGCACCCGGGAGGAAGGAGAAGAAGTCGACGACGTAGTTGCCGATGCTGTACCGCCAGGTTTTTTTCACAATGCTCCGGTCGAGCGAGCATGTGAGCTCAATGCCGAAGGTGCGGGAAAGTACGACACTGCTCACGAGGAAGCCCACCACCTGTGCACTCGCCGCCGCGGCGAAGATGCCGAAGGCACCCCACGGCACGAAGGCGATAGGGAGAAGCACCTTGACAGCGTTCGAGGCAGCTGTGATCGCGAGCGTGTACTTAGTGGAGCGGTACGCGAGAAACACCGCGTCCGCGAACATGTTGAGCGCAGTTCCAGCGGCGAATGCGACGAACGCTATCGTGGTGGCGAGGTGCGTGCGAATAAAGGAGAGTTCGGGGGCGGCGAGGTCAACAAAGACCAGAAACACTCCAGCAAGGAGTGTCGCGACGAGCGCAATGAGCGTGAAGCCGGTATTGATGTGCGCCTCCTTCCGCGTCGAGGAGGCGAGGAAGCGGATGGTGCCGGTGTCGAAGCCGACGAGCGAGAAGGTGGCGAGCGTCGTCATGGTGGCGACGAGCGTGCCCGCGCGGCCGACGTCAGCGGTAGGGTAGAGGTGCGCCGCAATGAGCCAAAACAGGAAGCCGCTGCCGGCCATCACCCCCGTCCCGATCATGGGGAGGAGGGAGTTCACAACGAGGCTGTCGTTCTTGAGTATGGTGAGTCTGTGTCGCACCGGTGCATCCTAACCCGTTACAAGGTATTGTCAAGGTGTCACCATTGACACACACATCGTAACGTGCTATCCGTCCGGACGGACGTCTCTATCAAAAACAGAGGAGATAGCGATGTGCTGCGGACTGTACTTCCGCGAGGCAGCACCCGCTCATCCGACGTACACAACGCGTTGCCACAAGCGCCTATGCGGTGAGGTAGCGTGTCGGCGTGGGAAAGTGTTGTGGAGCGTGTCGAGCACGGCGCTGGCTCTTCCCCCGCACTTCGGTATACTGCAGAGATGGTCCACATGGCACGAGAGCTCCTGCAGCGCTGGGGCGTTGGGCGGATGTACGTGCTCGGTGCGGCGCTGTTTACGCTCGTGTGCGGGGTATTCTTCTGGCAGCGCGGTGGGGAGTATGCGCTGCCGATCCCCGTAGCCCCATCGGCGTCGTCTACACCCGCCCAGGCGAGCTCTTCGATTGGAGGAGGGGGTGCGGCAACCGCAACGCCAGACACGTCACTCCGTGCGCCCCGCGCGAGTGGCACGAGCACCCCGACGACCGCGCCAGAGCATCCCGAGCAGCCCCGCGCGCCGCAGCGCCCCGTAGCTTCCTCTCCGCACGACCGGAAGGTCGGCCTTGCGGTTGGCGAGACGCTCTCGGTCGTGAGCGCCGAGGAGCTCGCGCGGCGCTTCGACGACTTCGCGGCGCTCGGCATTGGGTGGGTGCGCGCCGACCTCGCGTGGAGCAGCGTACAGCGTGAAGGCCCAAACACCTACCACTGGGAGCCCTTCGACCGCATCGTCGCCGAGGCGAGCGAGCGAGACATCGAGGTGCTCCCCATCATCACCTACACCCCCCGGTGGGCACGCGCGGGGGAGTGCGTAGAGGCGACGACGTGCGCACCGGCTGATCCCGCGGAATTTGCAGCATTTGCGCGGGCTGCGGTAGCGCGCTACGCGCCGCGCGGCGTCCACGCGTGGGAGGTCTGGAACGAGCCAAACCTTCGCCTCTTCTTCAAGCCGGAGTCCGATGCGGAGCGGTACACGATCCTCCTCCGGCACGCGTACGATGCGATCAAGGCGGCTGATCCGAGCGCAACGGTCGTAAGCGGCGGGCTCGCGGCAACCGCAACCGCGCAGGGCAACACCGAGGCGCGCGAGTTTCTCGAGCAGATGTACGACCATGGTGCACAGGGCCACTTCGATGCGCTCGGCTTTCACCCGTACTCGTTTCCCCTGAGCCCCACGTCCTACAAGAAGTCGAACCCCTGGTCGCAGATGGACGAGACCGCATGGAGCCTGCGCGGCATCCTTGCTCGGGAGGGGGACGGCAGCACGCCTATTTGGATCACCGAGTACGGCGCGCCGACCGGCGGCCCAGGTGAGGGGGCGAGCGACGATGCGACGTTCTCCTGGGTAATCCCCGACCACGTGACCGAAGCGTACCAGGCAGAGATCCTCGACACCGCGGTCAAGGCAGTACAGGCTTATGCGTGGGCGGGACCGCTCTTTTGGTACAGCTACCGCGACCTTGGCACCGACGAGGGTACACGGGAGAATTTCTTCGGCATCCTCCGCGCCGATGGTTCGCACAAGCCGGCGTACGACGCGCTCCGCACCGCCACCGGTGCGTACCGTGCGCGCTAGCATGGCAGTATGGCGCTCTTCCGGCAGCACATCACCTTCGGCGCGCTCGTGGGGGTCGTCTCCTGCACGCTTGCCTACACGTATGCGTACGTGACCGACCTTCGGCTCCTCGCGCTCCTCCTCGTGGTCACGGCTGTCGCCTCGTTCCTCCCCGACCTCGACAGTGACTCCGGTGTGCCGTTCCAGATCCTCTTCGGCTCTCTGACCGTTCTCGGCACCGGCGTCGCCCTCTACCTCACGCTCCGCGCGGATCCGGGGCAGTGGTACACGCTCGTCGGGGTACCGCTCGCCGTTGCGGCGACGCTCTGGTTTGCGGTTGGCGGCACCTTCAAGCGCTTCACGCGACATCGCGGCATGCTCCACTCCCTCCCTGCGCTCGCGATAGCGAGCCTCCTCGC
The DNA here is from genome assembly GCA_964568345.1 of uncultured Candidatus Saccharibacteria bacterium. GTDB lineage: Bacteria > Patescibacteriota > Minisyncoccia > Phycocordibacterales > UBA12088 > UBA12088. Next base: position 20,724 of record CAZMPG010000009.1, read on the forward strand.
ATGTGCGCTCGTGCGCCACCTCGGGGGTAGCGAGTACGCGGCGCTCCTCGTTGCGGGCGCTGTTGCCCTCGGCTTCGCGAGCCACCTGGTCCTCGACGAGGTCTATGCGGGGGTGAATGTTGATGGGAGTGCCTTTCACCCGAAGCAGTCACTCGGCTCCGCGCTCAAGCTCTTCTCGCACTCGCGTACCACCAACATCCTGACCTACCTACTCCTCGCACTCCTTGCGTACACGGTGGGGTAGTGCAGACATGAACGCGCCGCAAAGGTCACCAGTGTTGAGCAAAGGACGCAGCCGAAACATGCAGCAAGAGAGCCATAGTGTCTCGGACAAAGGACATCCCCTTGACCTCACGGACGAGTCCTTACGGGAGCGGGTTATCCACCTTGGCAAGGTTTGTTCGCAGGTGTACGTATAAGATTAGAGCGAGTGGATCCGGTTGCGGATCGGTTCGCTTTAATGCGTGACTGAATCAGGGGGCTGATTTTCAGCTACGCGGGATCCGATCGGGTACTTCCCGACAGTCGGATCCCGACAGCTGAAAAGCATCGGAAACTGCTTTGAGGTGGTTACCAGCTAACGACCCGAAAGGGAAAACGGTAGTATGGCACCAGGACTTCAGCGGGGTGTGGACGAGCCAGCCTACGACGGGTGGCAGGTCTAGTGCCTCTGCGTGTGCGCGGAGGCGGCTTTATTAGTTTATTTAGCAACATAACAAAGCATTATATATGCACAGACTACTTCTCTCGCTCGCCGTGCTCGTCTTTGCCGGCGGACTCGTCGCGGGCGGCACCGGCGCATTCTTTAGCGACACAGAGACCTCGACCGGCAACGTCTTTGCTGCGGGTGCGCTCGACCTCAAGGTAGACAGCACCGCGCACTACAACCACATGGTATGTGTGCCACGCGTGGACACAGCAGGGTATAACTGGCAGCCAGAGCCGGGCGCGTTTCCGAATGGCGTGCCTGCAGACCACTATCCGCAGCCTGGTACTCAGTGTGAGGGGACGTGGGCGGAAACCGACCTTGGCCCCAGCATGAAGTTCTTCAACCTGTCTGACATCAAGCCGGGGGATGAGGGCGAGAACACGATTTCGCTCCACGTGTACGACAACGATGCGTGGGGAAGGTTCGTGATTAGCGGCGTGACCGATCTCGACAACACCTGCACCGAGCCAGAGTCAGAAGTTGGCGCGGAAGAGCCCGAGTGTCCGGCGCCGAGCGATACGCCTGCGACAACACCGGGAGAGCTTGCAGAAAATATCCAGTTCTACGCGTGGGTAGACCAGGGTGCAACGCCGGGCTTTCAGAATGTTGATGGACTCGGCGAGCTTTTCGACGATGACTCTGAAGAGGAGGGCGTACAGCTCATTGATCCTACCGAGGGGGACAATGTGTGGCAGTGCGCTGGTCTGACGGATCCGGCGCAGTACCCGGCACAACCACCGGTTGATTGTAACGAGCCGCTCGTCATACTCCCGGGGGACGTTGACGAGAACCCGAACGAGGATCAGACGCTCCCCGACGAGACGCACAACATCTGGCCCGCACTCGCAGCACTCTACTCGTTTGAGGGGTGCACCGACGCGGACGGCGGTACGGACTACGGCCTCTGCCAGGGGCTCGCAGCGGACGGCCGCATGGTTGGCTCCACGACCTACTACTTCGGCCTCGCCTGGGACGTGCCGACCACGGTGGGGAATGAAGCGCAGACCGACTCACTCACCGCAAACCTGACGTTCGAAGCGGTACAGCACCGGAACAATCCGACGCAGCAGTTCTAGTCTTCTCTAGCCGCTCTCTACCCGAGCTCCGTAGCTCGGGTAGAGCGGGCTGAAGGGGAAACCAGCACCTTATCCCAATCATTACTCATATTATGAACAGAATCCTATTCAGCATTCTCACGATAGTCGTTGCGGTGCTTGCGGTCGTCGGTGGCACGGGCGCATTCTTTGGCGATCGTGAGCTCTCGAGCGGCAATACGTTTGCCGCGGGTGCGCTCGACCTCAAGGTAGACAACGATAGCTACTACAACGGCAATCGGTGCGTGAACGTGAGCACCGATCCGACCCACGAGACCTGGCAGTGGGTGGGGCAGGCGGGCTATCCCATGCCTGGCACGCCATGCTCGACGAGCTGGAATCCAGACGACCTCGGCAATGGCCGCCTCTTCTTCAACTTTACCGACCTCAAACCCGACGACGAGGGTGAGGATACCATTTCGCTTCATGCTGAGAACGACGCATGGGCGTGCATGGATCTGTCGCTCACGAGTAACGACGATACGTCTTCGACCGAGCCGGAGCTTGGTGCGGGGGATACGCAGGAGGACCCCAACAACACGTGGGACGGCGAGCTCGCGGACAACCTCGCATTCGCGTGGTGGGCAGACGATGGGGACAATGTCTACGAGGAGGGCGAGCACCTCCTCTCCGACGGGGTACAGTCGCTTGGCGACCTCCTCCACCATGGCTCCTCGAGCTGGAGTGTTGCGCTTGCTGACAGCGAGCACAATGTCTGGACCCCCGGGCAAAACCTGCCGCTTAGCGGCGAGAGCACCCACTACCTTGCGAAAGCGTGGTGCCTCGGCACGATGACCCCAACACCGGTCGCACAAGACGATAAGACTACGGATGGCCCGCAGGTGCGCGGCACCGGCTTTTCCTGCGACGGCGCCGCACTCGGCAACGAAACGCAGACCGATCGGTTGACGGTAGACATCGCATTCCGCGCTGCGCAGGCGCGCGACGTGCCTGACTTCACCTGCGGCCGCACCAATCCTCGGCTTGCGACGCTCACCGTGAACAAGGTGGTGGTAAGCAACAACGGCGGCAACAATGTGGTGAGCGACTTCCAGCTCCAGGTGGTGGGGACGGTGGTGACGAACGTGACGAGCGGCGTGCCGACCCAGTTTGCCGCAGGTGATTACACGGTGACCGAAACGGGTATCTCCGGCTACCAGGCGAGCTTCAGTGGTGATTGTAATGCGGCGGGTCAGATTACTCTTGCCGAGAACGACTCGAAGACTTGCACCATCACGAACACCGAGCGTCCGGCGAACATCACGCTCATAAAGCAGGTCGTCAACAACAACGGCGGCACCGCGCTACCGGCAAACTTCACGCTCCGCATTGACGGCAATGTGGTCCCGAACAATACATCCTATGCGGTGACGTCGAATACAGCACACTACATTGACGAGGATGCGTATGCTGGCTATACCCTCACCTCGATCACGGGAAGTGGGTGCCCAGCAGCGACGAGCACCCCCATTGTGCTCAATGAGGGGGAGTCCATCACCTGCACCCTCACCAACGACGACACTGCGCCGGTGCAGCTCCTGAGTGATAGCTTTGGTACGGGAGGTGATGCGAACGATATTCCGAACTGGGACGAAGAGGGTAGCGACAGTGACAGCTCGACATTGGCGCGGCAGGGGCAGGTATCCGGCGAAGACACGGAGAGTCCGAATGGTGGGAGGTTTGCAAAGATTGGCGACGGGGAATGGATTTGTCGTGCGACCACAACCACAGGATACACGTCCCTCGCGCTTCAGTACTCCTGGAAGGGAGATGCTGATGCTGAAGATGGTGAGGCCGGCGTTGTCGAGTACCGCATTGGCGGTGGCTGTACGAGCGCGTCTGGATGGACGAATGCAGCGTCGCATGAGCTCGATGACACCAACAACAATGCGGATGAGGGTTGGAGCGGGCTCCAAACGGTCGGTGTGTCGGGGAGTGGGACGATGTACCTACGTTTCAGAAACGGGGCGAACGATGCTGGTGACAACAACGAGTACTTTCGCATTGACAACGTAATCCTGACTGGAGTACCAAACTAGTCTTTCGTCTGCGTGTAACGTCGTGTACGCCCCCGTATGCAGCACCTTCGTCACATCGCTATAGGCATACTTACCCTGGAGCTTGTTCTCGCGGTGGTCTTGGGTGTCGGCCTCATGGTGCCGCTCCCGGGCAGGGTGGAGTTCAAGATCGTGCAGTCTGGCTCGATGGAACCGACGCTCCCCGTGGGGAGCGTCGTCGTGGTGGCGCCCGCTGCTTCCTACGGGGTCGGCGACATGATCACGTTCGGGAGCGACACAGGAGCGCGGATACCGACGACCCACCGGGTAGCGGCAGTGGAGCGGGAGGGGGGAAGTGTACGGTACGTTACGAAGGGCGATGCGAACGAAGAGCCAGACAGTGGCCTCGTGAGCTACGACATGGTCATTGGGCGCGTGGTTGGGGTGGTGCCGCGGCTCGGCTTCGCGCTCGACTTCGCGCGGAGCAGGAACGGCTTCCTCGTGACGGTCGTCATACCCGCCGCGCTCATCGTGCTCGACGAGCTCTTCACCATCGCGGGTGTTGTGCGGAAGATGCGGCGGCGCGCGGGGCGGGAGAGTGTGCGGGCGAGGGGGGCAACGCCGGTTTCTGTGGAAGCAGGTGTCAGCACTGTCTGTGCCGGTGTGCAGCCCTACCACACGGCATACCGCAGCCCTCCACCCTCCCCCCCTACGCATTCAACCCCTCCCCCCGCACTCGACGGCATCCGCCTCGTCCCACGCACCCCTTCGCTCCGCGAGCGAATCCACACCGAGATCCTTGGCAATACACTCATCCTCCGCAGCGCGTAGCACCTAACATGCAGTACACGCTCGACCTCAGAACCCATAGCCTCACCCCCCACAGTAAAAATGACGGTAGGGAGATAAAGGTACCGGGTACCTTTATCGGGGGAGATGAGAGGGGTGCGGTGTGCGGGGGCATTTCTCGCGTGGCGGGTATCGTCTGCTCGGTCGCGCTCCTGTGGGTGTACCTACCGAGTGTGGCGGCGTCGCTCGCGTACTTCACCGACACCGAGGGTGCGCCCGCAGAGCTCCGCACAGGCCTCCTCGAGCTTTCCGTCACCGACCCGGGTGTCGCTGCTGTCGGCTGTGGCGGCATGGCCGACCTCCCGGTGCCCGTCGCCGTGGAGACGAGCGGAGCGCCGGCGGTCGTGCGTGCGAGTACGACCGCTGTCTCCGGTGATGCGGCGCTATGTGACGCGCTCTCACTCGATGTGGAGCTCGGCAGCTCGAGTGAGCTCGTGTACAGCGGCCCGCTCGCCGGCTTTTTTCTCCCCGCGCACGCTCCGGCGGACCTCCGGTTCATAGCGGAGCTTCCTGCGAGCGCAGCACCGCTCCCCGATAGTGCGTCGTGCACGATGCACCTTACGTTCGACGCGTGGAGCGCGTCGCTTAGTACCACCTCTCCTGAGGGATTTTCCGACCACGACACCACCGATGTGACATTTTCCGTCGTACCCGGTACTTGCACGAGCTGCACGCCGCCGTGTGGAGGCAACTGTGGGGATGTGACGGTGAATGTTGAGAACACGAATGAGGCGACCCTCACCAACGAGGTCGTGGTGACGAGCAGTACCGGCGGCAACAGTGCAAATGGTGGGGCGGGGGGTGATGGTGGTGGTGGGGAAGGCGGGGGTGGAGCGGGAGGCACGATCGAGACAGGACATGCCTCGTCGTCTGCCACCATCACGAACATCGTGAATACGACGGTGACGAATGTTTCTACCGGCTGCACGTGTGGTGACACCGCTTCATGCGGGTGCGGTGCTACGATGGCAGCGACCACCACGCTCCCCCGCGCAGCCGACCTCGCCGCCCTCATACAGGCCCGTCTCGACGAGAGCATCACCGCGCTCTCGAAACGGTAGCAGGCAAAGGCACCCTCGCCTCCTCACACCTGTCGCCGCTTGTGTTGCGCCGCGCGACATGCTTTCCTTACGGGGGATACAGATATAGAGCGAGGTGTGTATGAAAAAAGAGCCCGCGATCACTGCTGCGTGTAGGCAAGAGGAACAATTCAGGGGCCTCCAGTACGAAGCAGATAAACTCGCGAGGGAGCTCGGCGAATACCGACCGCCCGAACGTGCCCCGAAGGGGCGCGGTGGTTCTGGGAGAGATAGCCTCACCCGAGCAAAGAAAGATACGACGAAGAAGGAGAAGAGACATACCGGAAAGAAATGGAGGCTTTCAAAGCGTTTTCCCTACGTGTGGTGGCCCACTGCGGGTCCAGGAGAAGGTAAAGATCGAACGGCGAAACCCAGCCATTCATTTCTCCTCGCCCTTTTCGGTGTGGATGGTGGTGATAGTACCCAATGCGATCATGTGGTGCGGAAGGAGGATGACCAGTGAATATCGTGCTGCTACTCGGCAAGAAGCTGTTGCCGGATGGTTCGATGGATGGGGAGTTTGTTGACAGGTGCGAATGTGCAGCGAGGGCGTTCAGTGTTATCTCCAAATCCGCACATAGTGAGTCAACCACACTCGTCATTTCTGGAGGGATGACCGTTAAAGGTGCGGTGTCTGAGGCACAAGCTGCGGTTTCGTACCTCGCAGAGCACCACCCCGAGGTGGTCGGGCATATCCTGCTCGAAGAAAGAGCTCGTACGACCCCTGAAAACATCCTGTTCACCCAGGAATTGCTCAAGGAGCAGGACATCACTCCCACAAGGCTCACCATTGTGGGTCGTACAAGTCAGGAACGAAAGGTGCGGGTGCTTGTAAGGCGTGTCTGGAGGCTCGGCAATCCGTGGAATACGTATATCCCGTCGCTCGATACAAGCCCATGGTATGTGCGCTTGTTTGAGCGTACGGGGATGGTCGCACTGTCATACCTCGACCCCTACGGCACCTCGCTTCTCATGCGCCTCCTGAGGTGGTGCTGCCGCAACGGATGAAGCAACACAAAACGCGCCTGGTTTCCCAGGCGCGTTTTTTCGTTGCAACGGCCCTTTAGAGCGAGAGCCACGAGAATGCTCGGGAGACGCGGTTGCGAATAGCGTCCCAGATGCCCGAAACTGCTTCACCTGCTTCCACGGTGGCGGCAACCTGGTCGCTTCCCGTCGCCTCCTCGGTCGTCGCGATGCGGGTCGTCTCTTCGGTACGTGCCGGTGCGAGGCCTATTTCCTGCGTTGCCGCCGCAGGCACCTCACCTCCCTCGCGGCGCACCTTCGCCATACCCTCGCGGAACGTCCCAATCTCGCGCTCCTGGAGTGCGGAGAGTGGGAAGGTGCGCTCGCACCAGAGCTCGTTCACCTTCTTCTGCGTCGTGTAGTACACGTAGCCAGTCGTCTGCTGCACGCCCCACGGTGCGAGGATGTCTGCCGCGTACTTTTCCTGAAATGCGTGCACTGCGCGGTACGTCACCTCGTCGTACGTGCCGTTTATCCGTACACCAGTTGCCTGTTCATGAGAGCGGAGGAAGTGCTGCAGCTTCATGACGTCGGCCCTGCTGTTCTCCGCGTCGTATTTGATGTAGCTCGTGAGGAGTGGTACGCAGACACCCGGCGTCTCCAGAGTATCGTCAATCGGTCCAACTATCACTTCAACCGAAGCAACTGGCGAGTCAACAGGGTTGCCGAGGTTGTGCTCGTAGTCGGGGTGTCGGTCGGTGCCCGACACGAAGGCTTTGTTCGTGTAGACGCCTGGCGTTGTCGATGCATTGAAGAATGCGGTGTAGCTGATGATGATCGTCTCCCCTGCGTGGATGGTGTCGAGGCCCCAGCGCTGCTCATGGACAGCGCTCCCCGTGTCGTTGTAGATCGTATCCACGAGGAGTGCGTTGTAGACAGGACCACCCTTGTTCGTGATCACGATCTTGTACTCAACACTGCTTGATGCACTGATGCGTCGGTCGCTCGCAAGCTTCGTTATCGAGAGGTCGGCGCGGTCGAGGCGGAGTGCACCCCCGCCGCCGGGTCGGGTGACGACACTGATGACGTCAGTGTTGTTCGCATCGTCAGCATCGGTTTCTCGGCTCGAAGCCACGAACTGCGTCTCGATCGAAGAACCGCCGGGTATGGTGCGTGCGAGGCAGGAGGGGATAGTGATCGTGCGGGTGCCGTGCGCCTCAATGCGGCCGACCGCGTAGCGGAGCTTGCCGGAAATGGTCTCATTGAATCCAGCGAGCTCTTGCATAAACTTGTCGGTGATGCCGTCGAGCACCACCTTCGTTGCTGCCGCGTCGCCAAGGTTGTTTACCGTCACTTCGTACGTGAAGCAAGCTCCGGCACGAAGGTCGCTCGGTGCGAGTGCACGTGCACCGACCCACAGGTCTGGCCTGCCAAACGCAATGTTGCCGCTCCAGTCGCCGAAGATGTTGAAGATTGCGAGGACCCAGTTGCGGCCGAGGATGTTCGAATTGACGACATTGAGTACGTTTGCTGCTGCGTACGCGTCGCCGGTAGCAACCGAAGCATCTCCCGCACCAGCCGCCGCTTTATTGTCGCCGGTGAGTGCGTACACCGACACGTTGTTGGTGACCGTCGCCGCGTTCGTGTTTTCGACGGTGAGCCGATCGGTGCTGCCGAGCGGCGACGAGACGCCAGCGGGGTCAAGGAAAAGCTCAATACCGTCACCCGTCTCGCGCCATGCGACGCCTTCCGGGAGGCCGAAGACGTTGCCGGTCCAGCTCCCGTGGACGCGGAAGAGGAAGAGGAGGGAATCGCCGAGTACGTTCGTGTTGACCTGGTTCACCACGGTCGCGGCCGCGTGCCCATCGCCTGTTGCGATCGCCGCGTCGCCGCTCGCGGTGGCGCCATTGTCGCCCGTTGCGGCTGCGGTAGCCACGGTATTTGTGACTGCTGCGCTGTTAGTGTTCACGACGTTCGTTTCGCTCCCCGCGGGTACACCGGTGCCGAGGAGCTCTCTGAACCACTCCGCGCCAGGGAACACAATGTCACCCGCGAATGTGCCAAAGTTGTTCACGGCGAGGAGGAGATAGTTTGCCCCGATGATGTTGGTGTTGACCACGTTCACGACATTTGCCGAAGCGTACGCGTCCCCTGTCGAGACAGATGCGCTGCCGGCGCTCGCTGAAGCGCTGTTGCCACCCGTCGTCGCAACAACCGCAAGGTCTGTGTCTACCGTCGCGGCATTCTGGTTGCTGATCGAGAGGGTCGTATCGCCGCGGTCGCAGTCTGTAAGGGAGCACGCATCGGAGTCAGGCGTGCCACCTGTGAGAATCGAGAAAAGGTTGCGCAGGTCGAGCGCCGAATGGCCCATGAGGACGTTGAGGAAGTACATGAGGCCCTCCGCGTTGAAGATGTTGGTGTTGATGACGTGGACGATGTTTGCATTCGCGTGCGCGGTGCCGGTGGTCACCGAAGCGCCGCCCGCACCCTGTGCCGCGTTGTCGCCGGTCGCTGCGAGTACCTCGCCGGTCGTCGTTGCATCCGCTGCATTTTCTGCAGTTGTTGTCGCGTGCGTACCGTCTTGCGCCTGCATGGTCGCGTCGTTCGTGTTGGCGCCCGTCGTACTGTCGAGCGTCGCGTCTGCGTCTCCTGTCGCGATGGTTGCTTCAGGGCCAGTCGGGGTTTGTTCGGCTGCGGGCGGTGCCGCCGGGTCGGTCGTTTCAGTCGAGGTGCCAGGTGTGCCGCTGCTGCCGGGGTCAGCATCCTCCGCGTGCAGGCTCAGAACGGGCGGGAGTGACAGTAGTGCACACACCGCAACGACCGCGATGAGCACGGTGCGCGCGATGGTCTGAAGACTAGTATGAGAAGAAATGTATGACATACAGTAAAGCGCGCGTGAGCGAAGCGGCAATGCGGCTCGCGAGAGGCGCGGGTGCCTCGAGCGTCGTCGCATACTGCTTGAACTCTGCGCTATTGCTACGGTTACTAATGGGTAGGCGCTCGGGCGTGCTGCTTGCGCCGCTCTCTGGCGGTGTCGGTGCACCGTCTACGGCAGTGGGTGCGTCGGTGCTCGACTGCCCACCCTTTTGAGCCTGCATGTGCACGACGGTCCGTGCTGAAGCCGGCGATGTGCTTGTGACCGTGTACTTGCGCACGATAGGCGTGCTGGTTGCGCGCTCGTGGAACTCATCGAGCACCTCACCGTCCACGCTCGTCGTGATGGTTACCGAGGTCTCTTGATCCCCCTCACTCACCTGACCGCCAGGCGATACGCGGGAGCCCCCACTCGAAGCACGCACCGAAAGGTTATTCACCACATGCACCTCGTCCGCGTACGCGCTGAAGAGCGGGGCAACGAGCATGCCGATGCACGCGATCCCTACCTGCTTGCTAATGAACATGTGAGCACGGTGATGCGTGTGCTCATACCGACGAACACGTACTTCCGAATCCATGGTTATTGCTTATAATCCTCCCTCTGTATGGCCTCGATTATGTGGTGTCCTTGCGCACCACATGCCTCACCGCTACCCGTATCAAGGCCCTAGTGGAGGGAGGAATACCTCCCCCACGTCCCCTTTCGTGTCGCGGAACAAACGACTAACGTACGATGCGCGTGACGCTGCGGTTCACAACGTTCACGATCGCTGCGAGCGTGTCAGCGTGACCGGTCACGATCACACCACCCTCGCCGCCATTGCCGGCATCGCCCGCATCACCGGTTGCACCGGTCGAGCCGCCGTCGCCACCTTCGCCGCCGCTGCGTGCGTCACCGCCCACGGCGGTGCCGTCACCTTCGTCAGCGTGGTTGCCGTGGTGCCAGTCGAACGTGCGGGATACTGCGTTCTTGGCGTCAACGTCGGCATCGCCGCCGTTGCCGCCCTCACCGCCCTCACCGCCTTCACCGGCATTGCTGCCCGTGTTGCCGCTTGCACCACCCTTGCCACCCTTGTCGCCGTCCGCGGTGTTGCTACCCGTCTGGGCATCAACTGCACCGGCGTTTACGACAGACGCAAGGTTTGCGTTCGCGACGGACACGACGGTCGTCACGGGGACGAACTCCTTCGCGTACATCTCGAGGTGGTCATCGCTCACGGAGCCGCTTGCCTTCGAGCTCTCGCTCTCTGAGGCGCTACCAGCGTGGTGGCCCCAGCGCTCGTCGCTCTCGGAGCGGTACTCCTTGCGATACTTCTCGTAATAGCTGTCAGCTGCCATGTAGTACTCGTTGTACTGCTCGCAGCCGCAGTCCTCGACCGTGACATCAGTTGTGTTGCTGTTGACATCGTTCGAGATTGCGAGCGAAGCCGCAGCGTTGCCGGTAGCTATCATGCCGCCGTTGCCGCCGTTGCCGCCCTCACCACCCGTACCGGTCGAACCGGTCGAGCCACCCAAGCCGCCGTTGCCACCAAAGCCGCCGGCGCCACCTTCGGCGTAGCCGTCATGTGCGTCAACGTCGGCATCGCCGCCGTTGCCACCTTCGCCGCCCTCACCGCCTTCACCGGCATTGCTGCCGCTTGTGCCAGACGTACCACCATTGCCACCCTTGCCACCGTTTGCAACATTGTTGCCGGTGTTTGAGGTAACAGACACGGTGTTCACCACTGACGCGGTGTTGAGGTTTGCGACACTGACCGATGTGGTCACACCGCTCTGGCTCTGAGGTGCCGGAATCTCGACGAATGCGAGTGCCGGAGCCGCGAAGAGACCAAGCGTCAGGGAAGGCAGCATGGCGAGTGCCGCAGCCTTACCCATAGTTGTCTTTGCTGTAACCATAGTTCTGATTTTCTCTCTTATGCTTCTAGTAAAGGATCCCTGCCGATTCCTCCGTCCCTTAAGGGTACACGGAAGAACCATGTGCCGGGCGCCTGTCCCGCTATACCGCGGGGGTATCGACCGTTGTGGAGTACACCGTTCTACACGGTATAACCCACACGACACCCAGTTTCCCAACTGGTCTCGTGTGCGCTATACGGCGTCGCGACGCTACTGTTGTGAGAGTACAAAAAACCACCCGACCCTCTTATTAGGGCGTGCGGCTCGCGCACACACAATCCACCGACTCGATCACACGAGAATGCTGTGCGCAATAAAAAACCAGAAGCGACACCATGGTGACAGTGATGCGCTGGTTTCCCCTTTGTACCTACAAGTGTACACGGGGCTATCCTCCCGTCAACGCGTGGATGGCGCGCGTTGAGTATTACACAACACGATGGTATGGTGTGTACAGGTACGTTGCACCGCGGTGCGTAGTGAGGTGTTGCGTAGTGAGAAGGGCGGCTACCCCAAAGGGGAAACCAGCTTCCTGTGAAGCTGCCGGGTGGCACGCCCTTCCCAACACGCAACGACGTTCCGGTTATACCCCCCACGCCGCGCTTGCGTCAACCTACCTTTGCGTGTCACAACCCATGCCGTAGGGTGCGGTGCGGTACGTAGTATGTACGTACTACGGCGGGTCACTGCTCATACCCTCCGCGTATGTCTCTGCGAGCCCGCAGTGACAGTGTGCGAAGGGTGAGAAGTTACGACGGCGGGTAAGCCCTCACACCATCCACACCACGTCCACTCGGCCGTCTTTGCGAGGAGACGACCGGCGGGAGGCGACGAAGCAATCCATGGCTCGTGTCCTTCGTGCGCCGAGATCCTGGACCGCTTCCCGCCACGCTCTGCTCGCGGCTGAAGGCCTGTGGGCTCGCAGTACCCATT
>CAZMPG010000010.1:0-32630 GCA_964568345.1 uncultured Candidatus Saccharibacteria bacterium
TAACCATAGCCGTACTATACCAAAATCAGGCCCCGAAAAGTTTCTTTAGCCCAAATCTTGAAATGGGTGAGGGCCGCATCGTGCGGCCCTTGTTAGAAATCGCGTCTTATGCTACTTCGCCTACACAGGGCAACGTCCACGGGACGATATGCTCGTACGCGTCCGTCTCAAGGTCAAGCACGTACGCATGCCCATGCTTGAGTACCTCGCAGGGGAAATGGTCATGCCCTCCGAAGTGCCGCCCGATAGCAAAGGGGAGGGTTTCGGTGAGCTCCAAGTGCGTCACCAGCACGAGCGTGTCGCACCCTTCCCCAACCCGCTCGAGAAATGGGAGCACGCGTCCCGCAAGGTCTGCGTGCCTGTTCACATCCGAGTACAGGAGATCGGTGCTCTCGTGCTGACAACACAAAAGCTCGCCGAGCACCTTCGCTGTTTCCTCTGCACGAACAGCAGGTGAGGCGATGACGGCAACCCTACCGCCATTGACACACTGGCGAAGCTCGACACCGAGCATCTGTGCCGCTTCCCTACCCACTGGGGTAAGCCGAGGCTCCTGCCACGGACGCCTGGCATCGGCTTCCCCATGACGGACGATAACAATTTTTTTCACCTTGACTCCCATGGCTCTATAGAGCCGAGGACTGTTTTTTGGGAACAAAACCGTAGGTGATACTACACCCCATGCCATAGGGGATGCAAGGCAGCGTCCGGTAACCCCTCAAACCAAGTCATACGTCTTTGCGAGCCCCCGCCTACGGGCGGGGTGAGTCCGCAGGCGAAGCAAACCAGGATGCATTGACCCACAAAATACCTCGTACCCTGAATTGCTTCGCCCCGCCATAGGCGGGGCTCGCAGTGGGTAGTTCCTTTATAAGACGGCCGGGTGGACGTGTATGTGGATGGTGTGAGGGTTTACAGCGTCCGTTACGCCAGGTACAAGAACACCACAGCGGCAAGCACGAGGCGATAGAGGATGAAGGGGAGGAATGAGTGCTTCGCGAGGTAGCGGAGGAGGTAGTGGATGACGAGGAGGCCCGACGCTGCGGCGACGAGCGACGCGAGCGCGAGCGCACCCCACTCGCCCCCTGCGCCACCCACACGCACGAGCTCGATGAGCTTTTTGAGGCCGGTCCCGGCGAGGATCGGGAGCGAGAGGAGGAAGGAGAATCGCGCCGCGTACGCACGCGTCCATCCTACGAACACCCCGCCCGCTATCGTCGCACCAGAGCGCGAGACACCCGGCACAAGCGCGAGGCACTGGAAGAGGCCGACGATGAGGCCGCGAGAGAGTGTGGGGGCGCTTGGGCGAGGGTCGGGGGAGCAGCGGGCAACGAAGTCCGCGAGCGTAAGGAGCGCAGCACCGGCGATGAGCATCCACCCGACAATAGCGGGGGCACGAAACGTCGTCTCCATGTACGTTTCGAGCATGAGACCAGCGGCGACCGCCGGGAGCGTGCCGAGCACGAGCGCCCCGATGAGTACGGCATCCTCACGCGCAGGGGACGCCCCACGTACGATCCCCCATGCCACGGACGCGAGCCGCACGATGTCGCGACGGAAGTATACGCCGATTGCGCAGGCGGTCGCGAGCTGGAGCACCGCGTCGAAGGCGAGCGTATTCGCGAGACCGAGCCCAAACACCTCCCGCACGAGGATGAGGTGGCCCGATGAGGATACGGGGAGAAACTCGGTGATACCCTGCACGAGGCCAAGGATGATTGTGTCGAGGGGGGGCATGGGCAATAGGACTATAGACGAAGGACTATGGACGATAGAGGCGATGTGGATGATGGAACAATAGGACTATAGACCATGGAAACCTCATTCTTTTGTCTATAATCCTGTCAGTAATTACTCACACCCTCCGCGCGCTGTCACTGCGAGCCCCAGCCTGCTGCTGGGATGACCGCAGGCCTTTAGCCGCGAGCAGAGGTGGCGGGAAGCAGTCCATGATTTGACATAGCGAACACGATCCTGGATTGCTTCGTCGCCTCCCGGCGGGTCGGCTTCTCGCAATGACAACGACATCGGGCTGTTTATGGAAGGTATGAGCAATTACTCCCATCACTCCATCGACCATAGTCTTTTGTCCATTGTCCCGTCGCTCCATTGTCTATTGACCCACGTCCGTACTCGTCCCCATCGCCTGCTCCGGCACCGTCGCCTCCTCGAGCTCCTTGCCGAACAGGTCCCCCGCACTCTCGGGCCCAGGCGTGTTGAGTTGCGTTGCGCCGATGAGCGGGAGTACCGACTGCACCGCAGCGGCGAGCGCGGCAAACGTCTGCGCCCCCTCGAAGGTGAGCCGCTGGTTGGGGGAGAGGATGATCGTGAGCGGTGTACCCTCTCCACCAGCCGCAACCGCTTCGTCGAAATCCGCCTGGATGTGGTCGAGGTACGTATTGCTCCGCATGCATGCGGTGAAAGCCTCACGCGAAGCGCCGGCTCGCTCCGCGAGCGACACGAGGTCTGGTGCGCTGACCGGAGCATCGGGGGCCATGGCAGCAAAGAGCGCATCGGCAAACGTCCAGAACGCAGACGCGCCACCCTCCGCTGCGACGCACTCGCTCGCGAGTGCGTACATCGGCGCCTGCGGGTGCATTTGGGCAACCGGCATGTGCCGAAACACCCACGCAACCTTCCCATCGTGGCCGTATATATCCATGAGGTGCGACATGGTGCTGTGGAAATCCTTGCAGAATGGACACTGGAAGTCTGAGTACACGACGAAGACGAGGGGCGCCTTCGGATTGCCCCGCACGTGGTCGCCCGGCTGTACTGGGCGCACCTTGGCGAGCTTGTCGTCCTCACTTCCCGCATGTGTACCTACCGCAGCCACCTCCCCGTGCCGCGGGGCAAAGCGAAACCATGCCGCGGTACCGACGAGGACAACGGCGAGGCCGATCGCGAGCATAAGCGGGCGACGAGAGTCCATGGGGGTAGTATACTAGAGGAAAGAGGAAAGAGGAAAGGACGAATGTAACGTAATTACTCACACCCTCCGCACGCTATCACTGCGAGCCCTCAGGCCTTCAGCCACGAGCAGAGGTGGCGGGAAGCAGTCCATGATCCGGGCGATGTTCTGGTGCGCGACGAGTGTGATCCTGGTTCACTTCGCCTCGCAGCAGGCGGGGCTCGCCCGACAACGACATCGAGCTGTGTATGGGGGGTGTGAGCAATTACAGCGTAACGGTGCTTCGTTTCTTTTCTCTTTTTACTTTTCCCTTTCCCCTCACCTCTCCCCCATCAACTCCCGGAGCGCGCAAGCAGGGCAGCTGCTGTCGCCGCAGCGCGTACCCCAGAAGGTGAGGTTGAGAATTTCGTCGCTCACCCGCTCAATGTCGCGTACGAGCGTAGCGGTATCATCGTCGGTGATCGCGAACGCTTCGCGCCGGTACGAGCCTCCCTCGGTCGGTTCGACAAAGTCGAGCACCGCTTCGGTGAGCCGATACCTGCCGTCCATGAAGCGGTCGAGGAGCACCTTGTAGAACACGAGCTGCCGCTTGTACGCACCACTCCCGGGCGTGCGGGCGGCGCTCGCCGTCGTGCCCTCGATCTCGTTCCTGCTCTTTGGCTTGCCTGTCTTGTAGTCCACTACGACCACATCCTCACGCCCGTGAGCGAGATCACTGACATGCTCGAGCTTGTCGAGCTTACCGGTGAGGCGTATCGAATCGGAGAGCTGTACCCCGCGGATGAGTACCTCGCTCGTCGTCCGCGCTGGCCAGGTGTGGTGCCACCGCTCGTACCAGCCGGAGAGCGCGACGGAAAGGTCGCGCGTGAGACGGTCTTTCGCATGCGGCTCGAGATCTGCAGCCTCGAGGTGGTGCGCGAGCCGTGCGAGGAGCACCTCGACGCCAAGGTCGGGCTGCTGGTTGCGTGCGTTGAAGTAGTCCTCGAGCGCTGCGTGCACTGCTGTTCCCTTCTCCTGGTGGATGCTCGGCACGAACTGTGCGTGGAAGAAGTTCTCGTAGAACCACTTCCACGGACAGGTAAGGTAGTTGTTGAGGGCGGTCGCCGAGAGGCCGCGCGCAAGGAACGTTGCGCGCACGAACTCGCGGTACTTCTCGACACCCGCACGACCCTGTCGCTCGACGAAGAGTGGCGGCCGTCTGCCCGCGTACCCGAGCTCGTCACCGGTGTGCTCGCGGCGAAGCTCGGGGCGAATCTCCGCGAGGAACTGGGAGGGCACCCGCTCGCGGCCATCGGGAGCGAGTGTCGCGAAACTCACCGAGACGCTCAGACGGGCGCGGGTGAGTGCCACGAAGAAGAGCCGCCGCTCGTCCTCGTCATCGTTCCCCGCCCCGACCGCTGCCCCAGTGCGGTACGGGAGCGAGAAGTACTTCCCCAGCCGCCTTCCGCCCCAGTGGCCGTCGTAGGCGTGCACGATGAACACGTGGTCGAACTCGAGCCCCTTTGCCTTGTGCACGGTCATGAGCCGCACCGCATTCGGGACCTGGCGGCTCTTCGCCTCGAGCACGACGTGGTGCTCCTCGAGAATCGTGAGGAAGGTACGGTACTCGGCGAGGGTGAAGAAGGGGTTGCGCCGCACGAGTGCCCTGATTTCGTCGAAGAGCCGCACGAGCTTGTCGAACTTCTCGACGTGGAAGCTCGATGCCTGTATGTGGGTGAGGAGCCCCGACTCGCGGACGACCATCTCGAAAAAGCGGAGAAAACTCTCGTTCTCCGCGGAGCGCTTCCAGCGGGCAAGCCTTTGGGCAACCTTTGCGATACGTCGCGGGGCAATAAGGGGGGCGCCCTCCGGTGCGCGGAGCTCAGCAAGGAGCGGTCGCTTTGCGCCTCGCGCAGCAGCGATGAGTGCGTACACGTCGGGGATGGGGATCCGGAGGAGACCGAGGAAGAGCACCCGTACGAGCGCTTCATCTGTGGGGTCATCTACTGCACGGAGTATCGTGTTGAGCGCGCGGATGTCAGGATCATCGAGCACGCCATGACCGGACTCAATGGTGAAGGGGATGCTCAAGCGCTCGAAGTAGTCGGCAATGTCCTCGGCATCGCTGTTGGTGCGGTAGAGCACCGCCACTTCATGGGCGGGCACTCCCTCAGCAAGCTTCGTCTGCACCGCCTCCGCAAGGAAGAGGAGTTCCTCGTCGTCTGCACCGAAGCGGTACACACCGATACGGAGGTCTTCACCCCCCTGCGGAGCTCGATGCGCGGTGAGGGGGGCACGGATGCCCTGTGCACCCGCCTCGATGACCCCCTGCGCGGCATCGAGTACGCCCTGGTGGCTGCGGTAGTTAGTGTCGAGCGTAATGCGCTGCACGTCGCGAAACTTCTGCTCGAAGTAGAGAAAGTTTGCGAGCGAGGCACCCTGGAAGCGAAAGATCGCCTGCTTCTCGTCGCCGACCACGAAGAGGTTGGGGCGGTCGAAGTACGTCACGAGGAGCTCGAGGATGCGGTTCTGCGCACCATTCGTGTCCTGGTGCTCGTCTACGAGGAAGTACTGGTACGACTCCTGGAGCTCGCGGAGGAAGTCTTCATGCGTCTCGAGCGCACCAATGAGGAGGAGGAGCGAATCGTCAAAGTCAAAGCGCTTCCGGCGCGCGAGCTCATCCTGGTAATGGGTAAAGAGAAGTGCAAGCTCGTCCTGCTTGTCGAGCTCGCGGAGCGCACGCTGGTGCTCCGCTTTCATTTTCCCCTTGTGCACCCCCTTCGTGTGCATGAGGTCGTCACGGGCGAGGAGCTGCTGCCGCTCTGCGATAAGCCAAGCGGTGTACGTGTCGGGGGTGAGTCCCTCGCGCTTGAGGTGACTTATTGCCTGCATGATGTCTGGCACGTTGTGGTACGGCTCGCCGACGGGCTTCACCACCTCGTAGCGCCCCCGGTCAAGGAGCGAACGGACGATATCAATGCGCTCGACTTCGCTCGCATTGCTCCGCCCTACGATAGCCCCAAAACGCTCGGGGTGGCGGTCTATAATGTGGTTCGCAAAGCTGTGGAAGGTGAAGATGGACACACGGTATGCATCACTCCCGATGATGGCGACGAGCCGTTTCCGCATGTTTGCCGCAGCGGCATTCGTGAACGTGAGCGCGAGTATGGCGTCAGCGGGGATGTCGGTCTGCTTGAGGATGTTCGCGATGCGCAGTGTCAAGATCTGCGTCTTACCGGTACCGGGGCCCGCGATGACCATAACCGGCCCCTCGATCGTATCCACTGCCTCCCGCTGCCGATCGTTGAGGCGGCGGTAGAGCTCGTCGAAGGTTGGGCTATGCTGCTGCATGGGGGGAGTATAGCACGGAGAGAAAAGTGATAAGAGAAAAGAGAAAAGAGAAAAGAGAAAAGAGAAAAGTAATAAGAGGAAAGAGGAAAGTAATAAGAGAAAAGTAATAATAGGAAAAAGAAAAGAGAAAAGAGGAAGGAATGAACGTAATGATATGTCGTGGCGATAGGCCATTTCTTTTCTTTCCTCTTGTTACTTTTCTCTCCGCTGTGGTATGGTACGGATAGGAACTCTTGTACACATAGGAGGCATCTATGCCCTACCACACACTGGTCGAGGCCACACTGCTGTGGCTACGCTTGGAACCGGGGGACGTCCTTGAAATAGCCCTCGGAGAGGGGGAGAATACAGGATTCCAGTATCGGTTCGTCGGGATCATGCAGCACCTACCCGACGGGGCACTGTGCGCCACCGGTTGGTATCCCTCGATCAGGGCCATTCAACCGAACCCATTGCTCGTACTCAGTTGGTCCCCTGAACATAACAAGCCAACCATAGATGGAAACGTGCTATCCGAGCGCATCTTCCTCGCGCTCGTGCGCCACACCCAGGCCCGCCCCGACCTCGTTGCGGCGATGGTCAACGGTCCCCTGCGCCTTGAGCACCGCACTCATGGCGAGGAGCTTCACTAGAGAAACGCACACCACGGGATGGTGTGCGTTTTGCCTATACCCTACAGGTCATTCCCCGTGTAGGAGAGGTTGAAGCTCTTGTTGATGAGGGGGAAATCGGGCACCACCTCGCCGGGAGCGGCATGAGGAAAGGCTTGCCAGTTGAGGAAGGAGGGGTCGCGTACCTTGACCCGGTCGAGCGCACCGTTTACGTCGGTGTACACGAGGTACGCCACCTCGCCGCGCCACCCTTCGGTAAGGGCCACCGCGCACCGCGAGGCACCAAGCGGCGGCACTGCCCCACGCGTGCCGTGCGATGTATCGTCGGTGATACGGTGGAGCGCCTGCTCAATGAGGCCGAGCGACTGGTACACCTCGCCAATGCGCACAAAGAAACGGCCATGCACGTCACCGGTCGTCCGGTGCACTACCGACCAGTCGAGTGCTCCGTACGCAGCGTACGGCACGTCAGCCCGCACGTCGCGTGTGCTCCCCCCAGCCCGTGCTGGCACCCCCACGACGCCGTAGGCAGCGATGACCTCGGGGGTAAGCCTCCCCGTCGTCGCAAGACGCTCATGGAGCGAGAGGTTCTGCTCCGCGACCGCGACGACGTCGGCGAAGTCACGGCGGATATCCGCACTATCGGCGATGAGCTCGCTCCTGAGCGCTTTCGGGATGTGGGTCACCGTCCCGACGCCACAGACCCCCCGGAGGAAGCGGTTCCCCGAGAGGCGCTCGTGCCACCGCATGATACGCTCGCGGAGCCGTGCGCCGTGCGCACCGCCGAAGGAGAATGCGGTGTCGAGCATGATGAAGCCTATGTCGGAGAAATGGTTCGCGAGACGTTCGAGCTCGCCAAACACCACCCGTCCAAGCGCGACCTGCTCGTGCACCGCGGTGCCCGAGAGCGTCTCGAGCGCCATACAGTACGCGAGCGAGTGGGCGAAGGAGCTGTCCCCCGACACCCGCTCCGCAAGTGCGATCGTCCGCTCCACGGGAAGCGTTTCAAAGAGCTTTTCGATACCCTTATGCTTCCACCCGAGGAGTGCGTCGAGCTTCTGTATGTGCTCGCCGAGCACGCTGAAGCGGAAGTGTCCCGGCTCGATGATACCCGCATGGACGGGGCCAACCGGTATCTCATAGACCCCCTCCCCGTCGACGACAGCGCACGAGTAGGCAGAGAGTGGGTCGTGCGCGGTGCGGGAGGATGGCGTGAAGTCCTTCCGGAGCGGGAACGTGTCACTCGAAAAGCTTACCCGCGCCATCGTCGGCCGACTATCGGGGTGCCCCTCGGGGATAAGCCCGAACATGGTCGCCACCTCACGCTCGTAGAACGCGCAGCGGGGGAATTCGGCAGCGAACGAAGGGAACGTGTCACGGGTCGCAAGGGTGAGCGACAGGAAGGTGTGGCTCGCCGCGTGGCTGAAGACATAGGAAAGGTGGAACACGCCATGCTCCCGCCGTACGTCGCGGGCGGCTATGGTCGTGAGCGAGAGGCTCTGGTCCATAAGCGCCCCGCGGACAGTTGCCGCACCTACCTCACGCGGTACGAGGCAGGTGGTCACCGCACCGTCTACGGTCGGCACTTGGCCAGGGGGAATGTGGGGGGCGAAGTGGGTGTGTTCCATAGGAGACTACAAGCTCGGTAATGCTGCCGCGCCACTTCCGGCGAGCAGCGCGGCGCGCGAAATGACTTCCTGGAGCGACAACGGCACGAAAACGGCGAGCACAAGAGCGCAGCCGAGGAGCACCGCGATCGGCGCGACGGTGAGGATGCTCCACTCGCCCTGTACGACGAGTGCCGCGTCTCCACCGCTTGGCGGCTCACCAAAGAGCATACCACTCACGTGGAGCACCATGCCGATAAAGACGAGGGCGAAAGTGATAATGAGTACGATTGCGACGACGGGGTGCACGTGCATCGCGGCGGTCACGATGCCGAGCTTCGTCATGAAGGTGCCGAACGGCGGCATGCCAAGCACCGCGAGAATGCCGGCAAGGAAGAGCGGTCCCGACCACGGGAGCGTCGTGAGCGCCCCGCGCACCCCGCGCACCTTCCCTGTGCTGTACGCGAGGAAGAAGTTACCCGAGGTGAGGAAGAGTGCCGACTTGATGAGTGCGTGGTAGAGGAGGTGGATGAGCGCGTAGAGTGCTCCGGCGCCGCCGAGCGCGAAGCCAACGGCGACAATGCCCATGTGCTCAATGCTCGAGTACGCGAGCATGCGCTTGTACCGGTACTGGGTGAGGAGCATGAAGCCCATGAGCGCCACCGAGAGGCAGCCAAAGATAAGGAGGAGGTTGCTCCCCCACGGCTCGCCGAGCGCGCGGTTCGCCACGGCGGTGTAGCGCGCGAGCGGCACAAAGGCGGTCGCGAGGAGCACGCCCGAGAGGAGTGCGGAGACCGGCGCGGGAGCTTTACCGTGGGCGTCGGGGAGCCACGTGTGCATCGGCGCAAGGCCAACCTTGGTACCGTACCCCACGAGGATGAACGTGAACGCGATCTTCACCGCAAGCGGTGAAAGTACACCCGCGTGCGCGGTGAGGTCGCTCCACGACCACACGAAGCCATCGGTCACCTCACCACCTGCGGCAAGCATAGTGAGCGTGCCGAAGAATGCAACGAGGAGCCCGAGACTATTCACCACGAGGTACTTCCAGCCCGCCTCAAGCGAGCTCTGCTTGCTGTAGAAGCTCACGAGGAACACTGTCGCAAGGGTGGTCGCCTCAATCGCCGCCCAGGTGACCACGGGGTTCTTAGCGGTGACCGCGAGGAGCATAGCGAAGAGGAAGAGGTGGAAGAGGATCCAGAACTGCCACACCCGCCGCGGCCCAATGATACCCTTCTGCATCTCAGCGTTGAGGTAACCCACCGCATACACCGCCGCCGCGCACCCCACGAACGTGATGATGAGCGCGAGGAGCATCCCGAGCGCATCAAGGAAGAGTGGGCCGGGTGCGGACCGTAGCGCAGGCTGCGCGAGGAGGACGAGCGCGGCGCCAAAGGACGCGAGCGTCGTCACGACCGAAGTAGCGGCAATGAAGGGAAGCCGCGTGCGCGATGCCGCGATGGTCGCAAGCGCAGCGGCGAGGGGGATAGTAATGAGTACGGTGAGCATATACGGTGGGTGAGGTAAGGTTACCCGTCGTCGCGGTCGGTGAGGTGAGTAAGCGCGGAGACGTCAATGCTCCCGAGGTGCCGGTACACCATCGCCATGAACGTTGCGGCAACGAGCGCAAAGAGTACGACTTCGAACAGGATGGTGAGCTCGATGGCGAGCTCCTGGTGGAAGCCCATGTGCGCGGCAACGAGCACGATCCAGTTCTCGAGCGCGAGGAGCGCAATAATTTGGGAGAATGCCTCGCGCCGGTTCACCGCGAGGAAGAGTGTGGTGAGGATACCGGCGAGGTGGAGGGGGACGAGCTGCGCCGCAGGTATGAGTGCGGTGAATGATACGCCCGGTTGCACCTTATCGAAGAGAGCAAGCGCAAAGAACGCGATGCACACCACCACCACGAAGGTGAGCGGTGTGTCGAGATACGTATCGGATGCGAACGGCGTCTTGAGCTGCCGGAGTGTACGGACGAGGAGGTACGGCACGAGGAGCACCTTGATGCAGAAGGTCACCGCGGCGACGAGGTAGAGGCTGCTGTTCCCCGTGCCAAACGCCAGGGAGACGAAGAGCCAACACACGATGAGTGACTGGAAGAAGTAGAGAGCGAGAAGGAGCGACGTCTTCTTCACCGCATGCATGAGTACCGCCACCACGAAGAGGGCGATATCAATGACAGGCGCGAGGGTGAGGAGTACGTGGAGCATAGAATGAGAGGCTGTGCTACCCAGTAGTCGCGATGACGATGGCAACCGCACCCATGACAATGCCGGTAAAGAGGAGGTGTGGCACGCGGAAGATGCGGAGCTTGCCGATGACCGACTCTATCGTGGCGACCACGAACGCACCGATGCCGACCTTTACCACGAGCGCCACCACGGCCCCGAGGAGCGCCGCAGGCGCCACAGTCCGAGCGAGCCCCCATGGGATAAAGACGCCAGCGAGCGCGAGGAACACGAAGAGCTTGTTTGCATTCGCCCACTCGATGAGCGCGAGCCGCGGGCCCGAATACTCGAGGATCATCGCCTCGTGGATCATGGTGAGCTCAAGGTGAGTGGCCGGATTGTCAACGGGGATGCGCCCGGTCTCGGCAAGGAGTGCGATGAAGTATGCGAAGCCAGCGACGACGACCGGGAGGAATGCCGTGGCGGGGAGCGTCCCGACGTGGAGCGCAATAACGCCGAAGTCAGCGGACTGCGCGAGGAGCATGAGCGGCACGAGCGAGAAGAGAAGCACCCCCTCAGCGATCGAGGAGAGTGACATCTCACGGCTCGAACCAAAACCGCCGAACGCACTCCCCGCATCCACGCCAGCGAGCGCGAGGAAGAAGGTGCCAAGCGCAAGCGTGTAGATGAAGACGAACGCATTCCCGAGCGTACCCGCCACCCCCGCGAGGAGGAGCGGCGTGCCTGCCGCGATGAGGAGCGACGTTGCGAACACGAGGTACGGGGTGATGCGGAACACCCACGACGCGTCGCGGGGCAATACCTCGCCCTTGCCGAAGAGCTTGCGGAGGTCACGGTACGGCTGGAGTACCGAGGCACCCTCCCTGCCCTGGTAGCGAGCTTTGAGCTTCCGCACGCACCCAACAAGGAGGGGCGAGAGGCTCGCGACGAGAAGTGTATGGACGAGGGGGAGGACGAGATACATAGGGTTACAGCACGGTAAAAAGCACGATACACAGGGTGAGGAGAATGTAGAGGAAGTACGCGTTCACATTCCCGCCCTGGAGCATCCGGATGTACGCTCCCGCGCGCAGGAAGGCAGACCGGAGCGGCCCGTAGAGGTGGGTGCGCCACCAATCCTCGAGGTGCGCCTCTGTCGAGAGCGGGTGGAGGATGTCGGCGTGCGCTTCGCGGGAAACAACCGTCGGTACGAGTCGTTTATACACAATGAGGAGCAATCGCGAAAAGCTGGTCGCGGTGATTTCCGCGCGCTCTAGGGGCCCTGCAAAGAGCGGGGACTCCATCGGCGCACCACACCCCCACACGGGACCCACGGTCACCCGCCGCGCGCGCAGCGCAGCATGTACGAGGAAAACGAGGGCCCCAAAGCCGAGGAGAGCGACAAAGACTACGGCAAACGATGGTACCGAAGCAATCGCGAGGGGAAGCGGGGGGACGAGCGGCTGCACCAAGAATGGCTTGATGATTGCACCTATACGTTCGAGTACCTGCTTGCCCACAACCCCAAGGAGGAGCGTCAGGGCGGCGAGGAACGCCATGCCCGCT
This sequence comes from uncultured Candidatus Saccharibacteria bacterium, assembly GCA_964568345.1. GTDB lineage: Bacteria > Patescibacteriota > Minisyncoccia > Phycocordibacterales > UBA12088 > UBA12088. Next base: position 12,194 of record CAZMPG010000010.1, read on the forward strand.
ACCATACTCCCGAGCTCCACGTGGTGCGTAGGGAGCGGAGAGCGAGGCCGCGCGAGGAATGTGGTCCCCACCGCTTTCACGAAGCACGCAGCTGCGAGGCCCGAGGTGAGCGCCAGAGAGCCGAGCGCGAGCACGAAGAGCGCCTTGAGGGCAAGCGACGACAGGGCGGCACCGGCGATGAGCGCCTGGAATGTCGCGAGTTCACTCGCAAAGCCGTTGAGGGGCGGGAGGCCTGATATGGCCACCGACCCGACAAGGAAGAGGGTCGCCGTGGCGGGAAGTACGCGGATGAGGCCGCCGTAGCGCTCCATGTTGTGCGTACCGGTTGCCTGTACCACCGACCCTGCGCCGAGGAAGAGGAGGCCCTTGAAGATGGCGTGGTTGAGGCTGTGGAAGAGCGCTGCGGCGAGTGCGAGGAGTGCGTACGGGCTCCCAAGCACGGTAAAGATCGCCGCGCTCCCGATCCCGAGGAAGATGATACCGATGTTCTCGACACTGTGGTACGCGAGGAGGCGCTTGAGGTCGTGCTCAGCGAGCGCGTAGAGCACGCCGAGGAGCGAGGAGGTGGCACCTATAAGGAGGAGCACGACCCCCCACCACACGGTCCCGAGCGTGAAGAAGTCGAAGAAGAAGCGGACGAGCATGAGGATAGCGAGCTTGAGCATGACCCCTGAGAGGAGTGCGGAGACGTGTGCGGGAGCAGCTGGATGTGCCTCGGGAAGCCAGATGTGGAGCGGCACGACGCCCGCCTTCATGCCGAGGCCAATGAGCGCGGCGCCAAGCGCAAGGTGCTGCACGAGCGGCGCAATGCTCCCCCCTGCGATACGAAATGCATCGAAGCTATAGGAGCCGAGCGCACTCCCCACGAGCACGATAGCGAGCGTGAGGAATGCGGTGCCAACCTGCGTCATGAGGAGGTAGAGGAGGCCGGCGCGGACCTGCTCCTTCTGCCCTTCGTGGACGATGAGGAAGTATGACGCGAGCGACATGAGCTCCCAAGCAACGAGGAACATGATGCCGTCGTTCGCCCCAGCGACACCGTAAAGGCTGGCGATGAACACCGTGTACGCGACGCCGAACGATGCATGCCGGAGACCGTGGGCACGCTTCGTGAAGCCGATGCCATAGAGCGACGCGGCGCTCACGCCGAGGGAGACGAGTACAATGAAGAATGCCGCGAGCCCATCTATCCGTACGGACCACGAGAAAAGCGGGATGAGCGACGGGTACGAAGCGGAGAGTACGGTGCCCGCCATGAGCTGTGCAATGCCAACCACGACACCGACGACTCCTGCGAGGAGCGCACTCCCGTGTGCAACGACACGCACGTATGGGCGCACCGCGGGCACCCCAAGCGCGAGGAGCGACACCACCGCACCGACGCCGAGGAGCGTCAGAATGGCGACGTAGCTTGCGAGGGTTGGTACAAAAAACTCCATAGGATGGGGGAAGCGCGGCTACGCGTGCCGCTCGGGAAGCTGCCGAGCGCCCTCGAGCTCGAGGATGGTGAGGAGTGCAGCAACCACGGTACGGGGGCTCGGCGGATCGCCAGGGATCTCGTAGTCAACCGGTATGACATCGCGCACGCTGTTGTAGATAGCATACGAATCGCGAAACACTCCACCATGTATCGCTCCGTCGCCAACCGCCACGACGATACGCGGCGTTGGCGTCGCTTCGTACGTGCGGCGGAGCGCTTCCGCCATGTTGCGAGACACGGGCCCGGTCACCATGAGCATGTCGGCATGCCGCGGCGACGCAACGAAGTGGATGCCGAAACGCTCGACGTCGTAGTACGCATTCACGAGCGCATTGAGCTCCTGCTCCTCGGCGTTTGAGGAGCCGGCGTCTACCTCACGTATCGCAAGCGAGCCGGCAAAGAGCCGACGCACCTCTCTACTGAGCCGATTCCCCATGACGACACCATCATCCACACCAGCGAGGAGCTCGCGGGCGGGCACTACGGTCTTTGGGGTCGTCACGATCTTGTGGAGCAGCTGGTACATGGCTTCGACGCGCCTATGATATGCCTCTCCCCCACCCTGTCAACAGGGACTTATACACACTAGCGCGCGGGTGAGGTCGTTGCGGTGCTCGTGCCGCGCTCCCCGGTCGTGAGGTACCGCACCGCAGCGTCGAGCTGGGGGTCGCGCTTGGCGACCACGTCGTCGTACGTACGGTCCACGACAATGTCGGGAGTGAGCCCCGCCTCCGATATGGATACGCCATTCGGGGTAAGCCACCGCGCAACGGTTATTTTGAGCGACGTATCGGGGGTCACGTCCACGAGCTCCTGTACCGACCCCTTCCCGAAGGTCTGGGACCCGACGAGCGTCGCAACACCGTGCTCGTAGAGCGCACCAGCAAGGATCTCCGACGCTGAGGCGCTCCCCTCATCAACGAGGACCGCAACACGCCAGTCGGAGCGGATAATGTGGTACCCCTTCGAGCGGTGTACGATGGGCTCGTGCTTCGTACCGTAGTCCTCAGTCACCACCACCGTGCCACCCTCCAAAAACCAACTCGCTATTTCCACCGCGCCGTCGAGGTACCCGCCGGGATTACCTCGAAGGTCGAGGATGAGCTTCGTGCGGCCCGACCGCTCAAACGTACGGAGCGCGCGGCGCATCTCCTCTTCCGCGGTGCCGCCAAAATTGTAGAGCGATAGCACGGTGATGCCGTCGGGGCGCTCCGTGGTGTCGAGCGTCGGTATCGAGATAGTGTCCCGGACTATGGTGACCTCCGCTGTTTCGTGACTGCCCTCGTGGGCTATCGTAAGCACGACCGGAGTGCCCACATCACCCCGGATGCGGCGGAGCGCACTGTCTATGTCGAGGCGCACGGTCGAGGTACCATCAATAGCGAGGATAATATCTCCTGCGCGGATACCCGCCCGCTCTGCGGGGGTGCCCTTGAGGGGGGCGATGACGGTGAGGAGGCTCTCGCGGATACCTATCTCCATGCCGACCCCGCCGAAGGTACCCCGGATGTCCTCCTCGAAAGAACGCGCCTCCTGCGGGGGCATGAATACCGTGTACGGATCACCGTACGAGGCTGCGAGGCCGCTCACCATGCCGTAGACCCGGTCCTCGATCGTGCGTGGGGTAGCGCTCGCGGTCGGCACGTACCGCTCCTCGAGGAGGTGCCATGCTTTCCAGACCGGCGCGAGGTCTATACCCTCCGGCGCAGCGTCGGAGATAGGCTCTGGGGTCGCCAAAAGTATTGCCCTGCCCCCGAGGGCTATACCTGCAAAGAACGCGCCGAGCGCAATGAGCCCCACGCTCACGACGAGTCTTACCCTGGTAGGATGCATCGCTTCCATCGTACCGCGACGAGGGATGGGAAACAAGGGACGGAGTGAAAAGAGAAAAGTAAAAAGAGGAAAGAGGAAGAGCGCGGAACTCTCGGTTTCCAGGCAGGGATGGTGCGCGAGGCGAAGGTGGCGCAGGTGCACTGCTACGTACTCTTCACTCGCACACTGCCCGCCGTACCGGCTCCTTTTCTCTTTCCTCTTTTTACTTTTTTCTTTTCTCTTTCCTCTTTTCTCTCTATCCACTCCCTACCCAACGCACACCGAACCGCGTCTGCTATACTAAGCACGTATGATTACGCGCTTAGCGCACGGGAGTGTTCGGTGGATTGATGTGGTGGAACCGACGAAGGACGAGGTGCGCTCGCTCCTCGAGGAGTTTGCGCTCGATCCCCTTATCGCCGACGAACTCACGACGCCCTCGCAGCGCAACCGCGTGGATACCCGTGACGACTACTTCTACGTCGTGCTCCACTTCCCCGCCTTTCGCCACCTCCACGAGACAGCAGCCCGCCCGCTCGAACTCGACTTTATCGTGGGGCGCGACTGGATCATCACCGCGCGGTACGAGCACCTCGACCCGCTCGAACGCTTCCGCTCCGTCTTCGAGATGCACGCGACGCTCGCACACACCACCATGCCACACGCGGGTATGGCGTTCCACCGGATGCTCGCCGACCTCTACGCAATCCTCTACGACGAGCTCGAGCACATCGAGACGCGGATCGACGCTGCGGAGGAGCGAGTGTTTGAAGGGTACGAACGCGACATGGTGGTCGAGCTCTCATTCATAAGCCGCGACGTCCTCAACTACACACAGGCTCTCGAAGGACACTACCCGATGCTCCTCTCGCTCGAAGCCCCCGGCGTGGCACTCTATGGGTATGAGTATGCACGCAACGTTCGGAGCCTCGTCGGTGACTACGAGCGACTCGCCGCCGCGGTAAAGAGCCACCGCGCCTCTCTCGTGGAGCTCCGCGAGACAAACGACGCGCTTCTCACCACGAAACAGAACGAGACGATGAAGGTACTCACCATCATGGCATTCGTCACCTTTCCCCTCTCACTCTTCACCTCGCTCTTTGGGATGGGCACGCGCTTTACGCCCATTATCGGCCATGAGCACGACTTCTGGATCATCGTGGGCATCATGTGTGCCGCCGCACTCGCGTTCTTCGCGTTCTTCAAGTACAAGAGGTGGTTGTGATGAGAGGAAAGTAGAAAGAGAAAAGTAAAAAGAGAAAAGAAGAACGGACATAACGGCGTGTCATCCCTTTTCTCTTTCCTCTTTTTACTTTACCCTTTTCTCTTTCACATACTCCCTCGCAATATCCCGCATGAGCGACGGGCCGGTAAAGATCATACCGGTAATAAGGTGGATGAGCTTTGCGCCACGTGCGAACTTCTCCTGAGCATCTTCGACGGAGAGCGTGCCTCCGCACCCGATCAGGGTGAAGCGCTCTCCGTACGTCTCGTGCGCCAGGGAGAGGAGCCGGTTTGCGTCGGTACGGCAGGGGGCGCCCGAGAGCCCGCCACGATACGCACTCGGGCGCGGATCACGTGCGTCAATATGCGTGTAATCCTTCTGGAGATTCCCGATGATGAGGCCGCGCACCCGGTGCCGCGCCGCAACGTCGCCCAGTGCGCGAAACCGCTGCTCAGGCACGGAGATGGGCATCTTAAGGTATACCGGCCGATCCGTCGCAATGCTGTCGAGGCGCGTGAGGAGGCGGTCGAGGTTTTCGGGCTCCACGAAGAGCTCTCCCGTGTAGGTGTTGGGGCAGGAAATGTTGATTGTGTACCACGCACCAACGCCTACGGCAGTGAGGTGGGAGAGGGATGCTGCGTAGTCTTCGATGCCAGCGCTAAGCTCGCAGCTTTCCGTGTCATTCGTGCGCGCGATAGACACCCCAACCGCAAAGTCGGGAAACTGTTTCCGCTTGGCGAGCCGTTCCGCAACGCGCACCACCCCCTCATTTCGAAGGCCTTTGTTCACGATGATGCTCTGGGTATGCTTGAGGCGGCTTTGGTTCGGCGACGGATTGCCAGCGCATGGCCGCGCGGTGATGGATCCTACCTCCATACCCCCAAACGACACCGAACGGAGCACATTTGCGAGGCGGCCGTTTGCATCGAAGCCAGCCGCGAGCACCACCGGGCTCTGGTAGTGCACCCCGTCCACGGTGACCGCTGCGCCAGCGGGAGGATGTCCGTATGCCGCTGCCACCATACCACGCCCAAGCGCGCTCCGACCAAAAAGCTCGCCAAGCGGAACGATGGCGCGGTGCACGTGCTCTGGATCTACCTGGAAGAGTACGGGCTTGAGGATGCGCTGGTAGAACATGGAGTGAGTATAGCACGAAACGAGGGAGAAAAGTGAAAAGTAAAAAGAGGAAAGACGCAACGTATTGTCTGTGTTCGTCTCTTCCCTCTTCTTTCTTTTCTCTTTTCTATTTTTACTTTTTACTTTTCACTTTTCTCTTTCCTCTTCGTCCCTTGTGCCCCACGCCACCCTGTGCGATAGTCAGGACATGTTCCCGTTCCTCTTTTCGCTCGCCGAGCCAGCCAAGGACGCACGGCAGCCTATTCTCCTCTACAACACCCTTACCCGCTCAAAAGAGCGCCTTGTGCCAATCCGTGAGGGGTATGTCGGCATGTACCACTGCGGCCCCACTGTGTACAACTATGCCCACATTGGCAACCTCCGCGCATACGTGTTTGCAGATACGCTCCGCCGCACCCTCTCCCAGAGCGGCCTCACGGTGAAGCAGGTCATGAATATCACCGACGTTGGCCACCTCACCTCCGATGCAGACGACGGCGACGACAAGATGTCGGTAGGGCTCCGCCGCGAGGGGTTGCCGCTCACCCTCGAGGGCATGCGTACCCTCGCCGACCGCTATACCGCTGCATTCCTTGAAGACCTCGACGCACTCGGCATCAAGCGCCCCCACGCGCTCCCCCGCGCGAGCGAGCATATTGCCGCTGACCTCGCGCTCATCGCCACCCTCATAGAGAAAGAGTACGCATACCGTACGCCAGACGGCGTATACTTCGACGTCACCCGCTTTCCCGGGTACGGCAAGCTCGGCGCACAGGTGCTCGCTGCACAGCAGGCGGGAGCGCGCGTTGCGGAGAACGTAAGCAAGCGCAACCAAGCGGACTTCGCGCTCTGGAAGCGCAACGACATACTGGGGTGGGAGAGCCCGTGGGGTCGGGGGTTCCCGGGCTGGCACATCGAGTGCTCGGCTATGGCGATGGAGTACCTCGGCAAGGAGCTCGATATCCACACCGGCGGCATTGATCATGTCGGCACCCATCACAACAACGAAATAGCCCAGAGCGAGGCGGCGACCGGGAGGCCATTCGCCCGCGTGTGGATGCACTGCGAGTTCGTGAATATTGACGGAGCGAAGATCAGTAAGTCGCTCCGTAACGACGTGACGCTCCGCCAGGTCGTCGCACACGGCTACCCTGCCCGCGCATACCGCTACTTCCTCCTCGGCGCCCACTACCGCACCTGTATCAACTTCAGCTTTCCAGCGCTCGACGCAGCAAAAACCGCACTCACGCGCCTCCACCGCACGTTCGCCGAGCAGTACCTTACCGCCCCGCAGGGTGCCGTTTCAGCTACGCACCTCGACCAGGCGACCTGGGCTCTGTACGACGACCTCGACACGCCGAAAGCGCTCGCAGTGGTGTGGGACATTGTAAAAAACAAGGAGCTCTCTCTCGGCAACAAGCGCGCGACACTCCTCGCGCTCGACCGCTTCCTTGGCCTCGGCCTTGCCGAGCTTGCCCGGCATGGAGCATCAACACACGTGGTACCTGTACGGAGCGTGCCAACCGAAGACATTCCCGAAGCGGTGCGCGGGCTCATCGCCGAACGCGAAACTGCTCGTAAGGAACGGGCGTGGGATCGCGCCGACCAGATACGCGAGGAGATCCGCTCCCACGGTTTCGTGGTCGAGGATGGTTCGGAAGGGTCAGTGGTGACACGGGCGTAAGCGCGTGTACCAAGGGCTACGCCACTACCCCGAGCCGCTTTGCAACGAGCGACGTGAGGAATGGCTCGACCATGAGGGTGATGAGGATGACCCACGTACCGATTGCGAAGACAAACTCGGACGCCGCGACCCCGTGGGCAACCGCCACGAGGACGAGAATAGCTGACACCGCCCCCGTCTCGCGGATGAAGGAGAGGAAGAGCGTGTCGTGCCACGAGAGAAGCGAGCGCTTCGCGAGCATCCATGGTGCGAGCGATACGAAGACGACAGACGGCCGCACGAGAAACATGAAGACGAGCGCGGCGCTCACCCCAAACGAAAGTGTTGCCATGAGCACACCGAGCGGCACGAGGGCGCCGAGGAGGATGAAGATGACGGGCTTCACGAAGTGGTCTACAAGGTGACTAAAGAATGCGTGCGCCTCACGCGTCTCTACTTTTGCCTCAAAGAGGAGACCCGCAACGAATGCCGCGAGGAAGCCACTACCGCCCACGAGCGAACCCAGGGCAAAGCAGAACACGGGGACCGCGAGGAAGAGCGCGGGGTCGGACCAGTGCGCCTCGCGGACGCTCTCCCCCCATACGCGGAGGATCCAAGCACCGACGAGGCCGACGAGGACGCCCCAGAGGAGCTGGAGCGCGAGCGGATCGAGCACCGCGCGGGTGAAGAGCGGTGCCACCCCTTCCCCCACCGAGGCTACGGTCGTACCGAGCGCCACAACAAGGAAGAAGCGGGTGAGCATCATCCCCACGACATCATTGACCGCGCCCTCAGACACGGCGATGTCGCGAAGAAAGGGCTTGCGGAAGTGGAGCCGCTCGAGGGTCGGGATGATTGTTGTCGGATCGGTCGAAGCGAGGATGGCAGCGAGCACGAGGAGCGCTATGGTAGGCACCGAAATGCTAAAGAAACCAGTGAGTGCAACGAGTACGTACGCAAAGACAACGACGCAGAGGATGGTGCCGAGGAGTGAGAGCGCGGCTATGGGGGCGAAGTACTTCTTGAAGCTTTTGACCGGCACCTCGACACCCCCCGCGAAGAGCACGAATGCTGCGAGGAGCTCGACAACGAGCGCGAGTGCGCCCATGTCCCCGGTGAGCGACCGGAGGGGCAGCTGGAGCGCCATGCCGAAAAGGATAGCCCAGACAAACGTGGGGATGGCTGTCTTCGGTGCGTAGCGGTTGAGACCGTACCCCGTGACAAAAAGGAGAGCGAGCGAGAGGTAGAAACCCTCCGCACCGTCGGTGAAGAGCGCGGTAAGGCCGGGGAAAGTCGCACACGCGAGTGCGAATGAAATCGCAACGCACACGAGCGCAACGTACGGAAGGAACGTGGCAACGCGAGAAACCTGCATAGCTATACACCCTCAGTGTACCGCCCTTCTCGTAGCCACCGCAATGAGGGTTATGCAGCGCCTCCCCCCCGTTGCCACGGAGCACGGGTGAGGAATGGCGCGTAGAGGTCGTCTTCGATCGGTACCTCGTAGGGCACCTCGTGCTGCCCGCCACCGGCACGAGGCAGTGGTGGTGCGCCACGGATGAGAGCGAGCGGCGTACACGCATTCGTCTCGCCCATCACGAGCACCGCACTCGCGGCGAGCGCATCAGCGAGGTTTGTGTGTTCGACCTGGAACGACCGCCCGAAGAGGTCCATCTCGCCACGGTGGTCGACGAGCGGGTCGAAGCCCGCCCACCCAATAGCACAGCCCAGTGCGCCACGGCGGAGCGGCGTACTGTGGGAGTCGGTGATGATGAGCGCGAGATCATGTACACGGTACTGCTCGCAGAACCATGCATGGAGCGCTGCTGCCGATGCGTGCGGGTCTTTGGGCCAGAGGATGAGGTAGCCATCGCCATTACTCCGGTCTATTCCCGCTCCCCCGATGAGGAAGCGACGCGTCACCGTGTGGAGCGTGTGCTCGCCCGGGCCGCGCTCGAGGTAGTACGCCGCTTCCTGCTTCGCGAGCGTATCACGCTGAAGAGGGTCACCAGGGTCTATCGGTACGCACCGCCCCTCGTCAATGCTCACCACCTTCGAGGTGATGGCGATGCAGTCTCCCTCCCTAAGCTCAATACCGGCACGCACAACCACAGCCCGCAGGTTGTCTCGCGGCGGGCGGAGCACCTCGGTGCGTACGGGGAGTACTTCCATGCTTAGTCACGCGTTGTGAAGCGGCGAATAGTTCCAAGCTCGACCCTCGCATCACCATCCTCGTCGTCGTACGCGAGCCCGAATGCGACGTAGTACGTCGTGTCGTTGTCGAGGTCGTTGGCACGGTACTCATAGGACTCTCGCTCATTGTAGTCGAGCCCGGTCGCCACCCGCACCTTCTCCACCCCTGACTCGTCAATGTCGGCGTACGTGTCCGCGCCGCGCACCGCGTCGCGGAGGTCGTCTTCATCGGTGCCGTAGAGGAAGAAAGCGGTTCCATCGTCGCCACCCCGCATCGCAAGGGAGCCGGAAAAGCGTGCCGAATCGTCGGTCACGCTGTACGGCGTATCCGTCGTGAGGTCGGGGTCACCCCGGTACGAGGAAGAGCGCTCATCCGTGGTAAAGGTCAGCCGGTCGCCAACGTAGCTGTTGCCGTATGCATCGCGGCCGACCGCGCGCACCCAGTACTCATCGCCCGGTGTCAGGTCGTAGGCCGTCGCCTCGAAGGTGTCCTCTCGGTCGGTGTCGTCAAACCGCAGCCGCGAGGTGTACTGCGTCGCACGTCCCTCCCGTGCAAACTCAAACCACACGTCAACGTACCGTGCATCGCCCACATCCACCCTCCCGCAAAACGTGGCACGACGCTCGACCACGTCGGTCGGATCGCACGTCGCCACCTCCACCCCTCTCACCTCCTCATCGGTGCCCCACCTTCCCTGCCACGTGTAGGTGTCCCACACCCCCCTGTGCGCGTGCATACCCTGCATACGGCTCTCGAGCTCGTCAATACGCGCCTGGAGCCGTGACACGAGGTCAGCAGGGTAGCCGCCCACTGGAGAGCCCCACCGTGCTGCATACCACCCTCTGCCACCCCCCTCATTCCACCTTTCACCCCAGCCGCCCGAATAGGCATGTAGTGAGGCAGCACCCCACGGAAAACCTGCAAGGAGCGCCAGGACCACGCCCCACACCGCATGCTGCCACGCCCGCTGCTGTCGAAAAGTAGTCATAGTAGTGTATAGTCGTGGGTACGCACCCTCACCTATTTTCCTTTCACCTTTGACTCCACGATCGGCAACACCTTGGGGGTCGTCGTTGCGAGAGCGGGCGCTGCCCACGAGGCGAACGGCTCCCGTACGAACGATCCGAGCATCGTGCCGGTCACGAGGTACGTCGTACCTTCTCCAGCACGGGCAACGTAGACGCCGCTTCCGCTCGTAGCTCCCACGTCGTACGCATACGTCGTATCTCCCACGACACAGGTGAAGGTCGCCCCTTCCGAGAAGCCGTACGCCGGCGTTTCCCTACCGTTTCGAGCCACCTTTTCTCCCTGGGCACTCTTGAGACTCTCGAGAAGATCAGTAATGCGCGTCGAGGATGCCTCCTTCCCACCAACCTCCCACGCTCCGTCGTGACGTGTCGCGGTGTCGGTACCCAGTGCGGTACGCACCGATACTGAGGAGACACGGTCTTCCGCACACGAAGCGAGCGCGAGCGGGTCGTCTCCCGTCGTGGCGGGAAGCCGTGCACGGTAGACGAGCGCACTCGCCACAACGACCACGGCAAGCACGATCCCGAGCGTCATGAGTGTCTTGTCGTTCATGTACACAGTGTTAGGTACTACTGCCCGTACGGCCGCGTCGTGTACGTCTCCCGCGTGAGGCGACGTCGGCGAAGGTACACGACTCCACCGAGGATGAGCGTGAGAGCGATACTCCCCACCATGGGGCCGTAGGTGAGCCCTGTTGCCGCACCACTACTCCCGAGCACGAGGTCGCGCCGAGAATCCCCCTTCACCTTGATAGACGCAATGGAGGCATCCTTTGCGAGCCAGGCGACCGCATCGAGCGCAAAGCCAAGGTTTCCTGCTTCACGCTGAAGCACCGGGTCGCGCAAGAACGACCCCCCGGCGAGCACAACGATGCGCCGCGGCTGCGCCTCGCTCCCCACAACCGCCGCCGCGAGCGTGCGGGTGCCGAGGTCGGTCTTGGGAAGCTCTTGGTTCGGCGCGAGCGTGAAGGGCTCACCCTGCTCCCCCGCGTACGGGGTCGTCGTGATGAGCGGCACGAGCGTCGTACCGGTCGCCGCAGCACCGAGGGAGAGCGTGCTGCTCCACGGCGCGAGAACTGACTGCGCGGTCTGGGTCACTGCATTGTTCGAGAGGGTCGTTGCTCGAGCCCAGAACGGGTACGACGCAAGGTACCGCTGCCCTGTCGAACCGGTAAGCGAGATGATCTCGCTCTTCCCCAAATCGTAGGCGATGCGCGGCTCTATGGTGATGCCATCGCCCGCGAAGAGGGTGCGGAGACCCTCCGGCTGTACCGTCGCTTCGAGCGACTGCTCGTCAACCGCCACACCGCCGACCAGGGCAAACACCGAACCGCCTGATGCAAGGAATGCCTCGAGAGCGCTACGCTCCGCCACACCGAACGCTTCGTGCGGATCCGCCAGGATGAGCACGTCGGTGCCCGATGCGATACGGGATGTCGTCGAGGAGAGGGGTAGATCGGTCACGTCGTAGAGGCGTTTGAGCTCGTCGCGGAGCACGGTAAACTCCGCGCCACGCGTCGGCTCGCCATGGCCGGTCGTAAATGCAACGCGCTTCTTGTCCTTCCGGGTGAGGTCGGCGATCATGCTCGTGAGCTGGTACTCGAGGTCGCTAGTGCGCTCAATGAAGGGGAGCACGCGCGTCTTTCCCGCGTACACCACCACGATGCCGAGGTACCCCTGGGTGAGCGACGCCTGCCCCTGGCCGAGCTGATTGAACTGCACCGCAGGTATACCGTTCCCCTCCGCTTCGCTCGCGTACGCCGGAGAGTGGTCGGGGTCCTTCACCGACACCACGACGTTGTCACCCCCGTACCATACGTACTCTTTGAGAAGGTCGCGGGTGTCGCGCACGACAGGCTTAAGGCTCGCGGGGATGCGGGAGGAAGCATAGAAGGTGATGCGCACGACGTCGGGGAGGCTCTCGAGGATCTGCTTTGTCGGGGCACTCATCGTGTACGTACCTTCCGCAGTGAGGTCAATGCGGCCGGGGAGCGCGGCACCGAGCACGTTCGACACGAGGGCTATCGCCACCGCGAGCGCAACGCCGATACGCGAGCGGGTGAGCGTGGGGTGTGCTTTCGCATAGCGAGCGGCGAGGAGGCGGTGGTGCGCCACCATGAGGAGTGCTGCGCTCACCGACACAAAGTACCAGAGGTCGCGCACATCTACGACACCGCGCGCCATAGCGCTCATGTGTGCATACGCCGACACCCGCTCGAGGAACGCCGCGAGTGAGAGTGGCATGGTCTGCGTGATGAAATCGAGCCCGATGATGATGAACGCAAACGCGCCGGCGATTGTTGCGAGGAGCGAGCTCACCTGTTTCGTGAAGAACGTGGACACGCACACCCCGAGCGCCGCAAAGAGCGTTGCGAGAAAGAGCGCCGCGAGGTACCCAGCACCGACAATACCCCAGTCGAGCCTACCGAAGAGCGACAGCCCGTACGCGAGCGGCAGCATCGCGAGAGCAAGGAGGCCAGCCATAAAGGCGACGACCGCGGCAAGCTTGCCAAGTACGACATCTCCCTCTACCACCGGCTTCGTCGTGAGCGTCTCATACGTGCCACTCTCCCGCTCGCTCGCCACCGAGCCCATGGTGAACGCAGGCACCACGAAGAGGAGGAGCCACGGCAGGAAGTCCACGTAGGGCGCCAGTGACGCCTCACCGATGAGGAGTGCGGAGCGGAAGAAGAGGAAGTCACCGATGCCGATGAAGAGTACCGCGACAATGTACGCGGTCGGCGTTTCAAGGTAGCTGCGCAGCTCACGACCCATGATGACGCATGCGTGCCGTACGCGAGCACGTGTCTGCTGGGCTTTCGTCGTGCGAGGCTTGGTATCTTGGCTATGCATACGATACGATTAGTGTGTCGTGCTCTGGGGATCAAAAGCGTGTGTGTCGCGGGTGAGTGACGCAAAGACGCGTTCGAGGCCCTCGTGCTCGGGCTCCATACGCCACACCACGAGCTTCTCGGTGCCGATGAGCTGCGAAAGCTCGCGGGGAAGCTTGTCTGGGTCAGACGCCGCAACGGAGAGGCGCATACGCTTCCCCTTGCTCTGCACCACCTCTACCGCAGCGACCGAGGGGAGGCCGGCGACCGCGGCGTCAGGCTTGTGTCCCTCGAGCTCGATGGTGAAGCGTTTCCCCGCAGAGGCGCCGAGGAGCTCCTCGATGGTCCCCATGCCGGCAATGGCGCCGCTCGCAAGCACGATGACCTTCGAGGCGAGCTGCTGCGCCTCGGAGAGCACGTGGGTGCTCACGAGCACCGTCTTGTCGTGTGCAAGCTCGGTGAGAAGCGTGCGCATGTCGGTGCGCTGGTTGGGGTCGAGGCCCTCGGTTGGCTCGTCGAGCACGAGGACCGGCGGATCGGCGATGAGTGCGCTCGCGAGGCCGACGCGCTGGCGGTACCCCTTCGAGAGTTCGCCTATCGGCGTGTAGAATACGTCGCTGATACCCGCCTCCGGCACGACACGGTCGAATGCCGCACGGCGCTCGCGGGAAGGCAGCTCCATGAGTGCCGCAGAGAAGGTAAGGTAGTCGGCGACGAGGAGGTCGCGGTAGAGGGGGTTCGACTCGGGGAGGTAGCCGATGAGTCGCCGCACCCCGATGGGGTCGCTCGTCGCCGATATGCCATCAACAAGGACCTCGCCGCTGTCGGGGGCAAAGTACCCGACGAGCACCCGCATTGTCGTCGTCTTTCCTGCACCGTTCGGCCCGAGGAGAACCGCTACCTCGCCCCGTTCAATGCGAAACGATACGTCGCTCACCGCGCGCTTCGCGCCAAACGACTTCACGATGTGCTGCGCCTCAAGCATATTTGCCCATTGTACGGAGCGCGCACGGAGCCTGCAAGCAAGTATGGGGGGTTACGACACGGAGCACCGGAGCTGCCAAGGTTGCCTGGTGCCGGTTTCTGTACGCAACACAACCACCACCCCACATAAAGGTACCGACACCTTTGTGTGTGTATGAGGATGGCCGAACAGAACACTACTGGGCCGGCAGCGAATCAACGTACACCGCTTCGCCCCCGGGCGCGCGAGACGGCGAAACGGTGTACCGAAATACGAAGTACGAAAGGAGGAGCGCCACCGCCGCCATGCCGAAAGCGACGTACGAGCGCAGCCGGATGTTGGGGTCCATGAACGGAGTATAGGGAATCGGTGCACCGCACACAAGGAGTGCTGTGCACAGCTGCCTGCCAGCGTGCGGCGCGACACACGCCTCACCCCTGTGCTACACTGGGCTCCGTATGCAAGGAACTACCAACGTGCACTTTGAAATCCACGGTGGCAAAGAGCTCCGCGGTGCCATAGACGTGGACACCTCGAAAAACGGGGCGATGGGTCTTTTCGCCGCGGCGCTCTTGAACCGCGCACCCACGACGCTTCGCTTCGTCCCCAAGATCGAGGAGGTCTTCCGCATGCTCGAGGTGCTCGAATCCATAGGCGTCCGCACGGTGTGGGAGGGCCGCGACCTCACCATCATCCCGCCAGTATCCTACGACCTCGCGCGGCTCAACGAAGCATCTGCGCGGAAGACGCGGAGCGTCATCATGCTCATCGGCCCCCTCCTCCACCTCGCCCACTCCTTCTCCATCCCCCACACCGGCGGCTGCCGCCTCGGGAGCCGTACCGTCCGCCCCCACTTCCTCGCGCTCGAACGGCTCGGCGCGCACATTGCGACTGAGGAGGGGTGGTGGCGCGTCTCCCATGCGGGCCTCAAGGCTGCAGAGATCGTCATGTACGAATCGAGCGACACCGCAACCGAGAACACTCTCATGGCGGCCGCGCTTACCCCCGGCACCACCACCATCAAGTACGCCTCGGCAAACTACCAGGTGCAGGAGCTCTGCTTCTTCCTCGAGCGGTGCGGCATCCGCATCGAGGGCGTCGGCACGACGACACTCACCGTCCACGGCAAGCGGAGCATCCGGAAGCCGGTCGTGTACGAGCTCGCCGAGGACCCCATCATCGCCATGTCCTACCTCGCCGCTGCTATCGTGACCCGCTCGACGATCACGATACGCCGCGCACCGATAGCCTTCCTCGAGCAGGAGCTCCTCGTGCTCCAGACGATGGGCTTCCGCTACGACATCACCCGCCGGTACCTCGCCCGCAACAAGCGCACGAAGCTCGCGGACATTCGGACCCACCCCTCGAAGCTTGTCGCCCCCGACGACAAGGTGCATGCGCGGCCCTACCCGGGGCTCAACATGGACAACCTGCCCTTCTTCGCGGTCATCGCCACCCAGGCAGCGGGCACGACGCTCATCCACGACTGGATGTACGAAAAGCGGGCCATCTACTTCACCGAACTCGACAAGCTCGGCGCGGAGACACGGCTCGCCGACCCGCACCGCATTTTCATCGAAGGGCCGACGCCGCTCCGTGCCACAGAGATCGTCGCTCCCCCAGCGCTCCGGCCTGCGGTGATCCTCCTCATCGCGATGCTCGCGGCACCCGGTCGGTCGGTCCTCCGCAACGTGTACCCCATCAACCGCGGCTACGAAGACCTCGCGGCCCGCCTCAACAAGCTCGGCGCTTCGGTGCGGGTCATCGAGGAAGTTGGGCAGTGCATGCCGTAGCGCGGCCTATTTCGGTCGGGGCGTGTGCTACAATGCGCCCATGTATACGGTGGACGTGACCCCTATCGGCCGCGGGAGTGTGGTCGAGGAGCTGCGGTACTTCAGCGCACGCGAGTACCCCCCGGGCTCGCTCGTGCATGTGCCGCTCCGCGGCGCGCAGGTGCAGGCGCTCGTGCTCGCCTGTGAGCCTGCCCGCGAAACGAAAGCCGCGGTACGCGCATCGGCGTTTACCCTCCGCAAGATCCGTGCCCAGCAACCCTCCCGCTTCCTCACCTCCGCTTTCATCCGCGCGGCGCACCGAGCTGCCGCGTACCACGCCGCCGCAACGGGCGCACTGCTCTACGGCTTTCTCCCCAAGGTGCTCACCGACCACGCGGCAACGTATACCGCGGTGCCCGAGCAGACGCCTGTCACGACACACGGCACACCCCTACCCCGCCTCTACCAGGGCCCCACGGCAAACCGCGTGGACTTCTTTAGGACAACGACGCGGGAGACGTTCGCTGCACGCAGGTCGGTGCTCATCGTCGCACCGACAGTGGCCGACGCTGAGCGACTCTACGACGCACTTGCGCCGGGCATTGAGCGGTACACCCACCTCCTCCACGGCAGCGTGCCTCCCAAGGCAGCACGAGCCATGCTCCCCAAGATCCTCGAAGAACCTCACCCCGTCCTCATCGTCGCCACCGCGGCATTCCTCTCGATCCCCCGCGCCGATATCGCCACCATCATCGTTGAGCGAGAGGGGTCGCCGCACCACCGCCAGCCCGTGCGGCCACATGCCGACGCCCGCGTCCTTGCCCAGTACCTTGCAGAGGAGCTCGGCGCACAGCTCTACCGTGCCGACCTCCCGCTCCGCATCGAGAGCGTCCGGCTCCGCGAGCTCGGTGCATGCGAGGAGGTGGCAAGCGGCAACCAACGCATGCAGTTTGAGAGCACCGCGACGCTTATTTCGCGCCAGGATGAAAAGCGGGAGCCGAGGCAACCATTCCATACTGTAGGGAGCAAACTCCTTGAGCGTGTACAGCGCACGGTAGTGTCGGGCGGGCGCGTCTTCCTCTACACCGCCCGGCGCGGTCTCGCGCCGACCACGGTTTGCGGCGACTGCGGCGCCACGGTGCTCTGCGCCGTCTGCCATGCTGCAGTCGTACTCCACCGCGGCGACGAGGAGAACTTCTTTCTCTGCCACAGCTGCGGCGCAATGCGCCACGCGCGCGAACGGTGTGCTACCTGCCAAAGCTGGCGGCTCGAAACACTCGGTGTCGGTATCGAGCTCGTCGAGCGCGAGGTGCGCACTACGCTCCCCGACACCCCTTGCTTTGTGCTCTCCCGCGACACCGCGACGACCCACCGCGCCGCTCGCACGCAGGTTGCCTCCTGGTACGAGACGCCGGGGTCGGTGCTCCTCGGCACCGACCTCGCACTCCCCTACCTCCTGCGGGAGGTGCCGCTTGTCGGCGTCGTGTCCCTCGACACACTCCTCTCGCTCTCAAACTGGAACGTGTACGAGCGCGTCGCCACGACCCTGACACGGCTCCGCGAGACCGCGCGCGACGAGCTCGTGCTCCAGACGCGCCACCCCGAGTATGAGGTGCTTTCGCACATCCTCGCAGGGAACTTTTCCGGCTACTACCAGGCGGAGCTCCGCGCCCGTAAAACATTCGGCTACCCTCCTTTCACCACCATCATCAAGGTGTCGGTAGCGGGCACCGAGGAGCGCGTAGCAGAGCTCATGGAGCACGCCCGCACGGTGCTCGCGCCGTACGAGCTTGTCACCTTCCCCCGCACCTTCACGACACCTCGGGGTGCCCGGGCGCTCCACGGCTTTCTCCGGGTGCCGCGGGAGAGCTGGCCCGACCCCCACATCCTCGCCCGCCTCCGCTCCCTCTCGCCGCGCTACGTAATAGCCGTGGATCCGGATAGTATTGTGTAGAGAGAAAAGTAAAAAGAGGCGGATGGAACCGCATTGTTCTCTTCTCTTTAGGACCTACGCAAAATCCTGGCGGTTTTGAGTGTTCAGTCCGCGAATTCCGCATTGCATCGGCCTTGCTTCAAGCCATATTTGCTCATTTTGCGTAGGTCCTACTCTTTTCTCTTTTCTCTTACTCCCTTCCCGTCCCGCCCCCAGTTTGCTATAGTCCTCTCACGATGGCCACACACGATCCAGTTGTACAGGTAGGGGACCCCGTGCTTCGCACCGTTGCGAAGCCAATCCCTGTTGCTGACATCTCCACGCCCGAGGTGCAGCGCATCGTCGCGCAGATGCTCACCGTGATCGACCACGAGGAGGATGGCGCCGCGCTCGCCGCACCACAAATAGGCGTACCGCTCCGCATCTTCGTCCTCTCGCGTAAGGTGTTTGGCCCGGGGAGCAGCCATCGCGCGGCGAGCAACGACCCGCACCTTGTTTTCATCAACCCTGAAATAACGCGCCGCTCGCGCAAGCGGATGCCCCTCGAGGAGGGCTGCCTCTCGGTGCGGGGGCAGTACGGCACCATCGAGCGCCACCAACGGGTGACCGTGCGGGCGTACGATGAGCACGGCATACGCTTCACGCGCGGGGCAAGCGGCCTCCTCGCACAAGCCTTCCAGCATGAGTGCGACCACCTCGACGGCACACTCTTCATTGACCACGCGCTCGATACGCGACACGTGTCGAAGCGGTCAAGCCCTGCATGAGCCAGAAACCCACGGTTGTATTCTTCGGCACCCCGGACCTCGCGGTGTACGTGCTCGAGGAACTCGAGGCGGCCCACTACCTCCCTGCTCTCGTCGTCACTGCTCCCGATAAGCCGAAGGGGCGATCTCTCGCTATCACACCACCCGAGGCAAAGGTGTGGGCTGAGGAGCGCGGCATCCCCGTACTCCAGCCAGCTTCCCTCAAGCAGCCGGAGCAGGTGCCGGAGCTTGCAAACAGCACGTGGGACCTCTCGATCGTCGCCGCGTACAACACCATCATGCCTGCGTGGCTCCTTACACACCCCGCGCACCGGACCCTAAATGTGCACCCCTCGCTCCTCCCCCGCCTCCGCGGCCCGTCGCCGGTACGGAGCGCCCTCCTCACCGAAGACCGGAGTGCGGTAGGGGTGAGCATCATGGAGCTCGACACGCAGGTAGACCACGGCCCGGTGGCAGCACAAGCCCGCGTCGAGCTGCCGGAGTGGCCCGTGCCCGCGCGCGGGCTCGAGGAGCTCCTCTTTCGCGAAGGTGGACGCCTCCTCGCCGAGGTTATTCCCCTCTGGATCCGCGGCGAGATCACGCCGGAGCCACAGGATGACACGCAGGCGACCCACACCCGTAAGTTTACGAAGGCGGACGGCGAGCTCGACCTTACGGCAGACGGATACACAAACTACCGCACCTACTGTGCACTCGATGGATGGCCGGGGACGTACTTCTTTGTGGAGCAGCGCGGCGTACGCACGAGGGTCAAGGTGACGCGCGCGGCGTACCATGACGGTACGTTTCGTATCCTCTCGGTCGTGCCAGAGGGTAAGCGTGAGGTGTCCTGGGAGGTGTGGGCGCGAGACAGGGGCGAGACAAAGGCGAGAGAGTAACCCCTCAAACCAAGTCATGCTTCTTTGCGAGCCCCCGCCTACGGGCGGGGCGAGTCCGCAGGCGAAGCAAACCAGGATGCATTGACCCACAAAATACCTCGTACCCTGGGTTGCTTCGTCGCCTCCCGCCGGTCGGCTCCTCGCAAAGACGGCCGGGTGGACGTGCATGTGGATGGTGTGAGGGTTTACATAAGAGACTACAGACAATAGGCGATGGAAACGTTATTCTATTGTCTTTTGTCCATAGTCCTGCCGCTCTATCGTCTATGGTCCCATCGCTCCCCGCTCTCCCGTTCACCTTCCTTGCGCCCCTCCCGGTTTCCGGTACAATGACTCGCAGTAGATGTGTTCTTTTAGGTGTAGATATTCCGGTGTAGCTCAGCGGTAGAGCAGTCGGCTGTTAACCGATTGGTCGTAGGTTCGAATCCTACCGCCGGAGCAAATAGAAAACAGCACCTTCTGGTGCTGTTTTCTATTTGCGAAGGCGAGCGAGCAAGCTGCTTTGCTTGCATGTAGGATTCGAAGATCCTTGAGTATACCGCTTCGAGCCTGAGGCACGAAGGCGAAGTGAGATGCGAAAGGTGTACCGTCCATGCAATGGAAGAATCCTGCCGCCTATCACAGACTCGACCTCAAGGAGAGACAATTTCTTTACAAGTTACAACACGGTTTTGTGTGATAAACTGTACTTATCCCCGTATTTCTTTATCCCCGTATTTCTTGATCCATTTGAAGAACAGCTCGATCTGCCAGCGTTGTTTGTAGATGAGCGCG
>CAZMPG010000011.1:0-31721 GCA_964568345.1 uncultured Candidatus Saccharibacteria bacterium
AGGAAATTTTTGGTTTTGGGATCGCGACCGAAGGGAGCGTGCGAGGCGCAAGTGTTATTCGTCAAAATCCTGCGGATTTTGCCCGAAATACATTCGAACTTTGTCTAATACACACCGCAGATCGAAGCGCAGCGAAGAGCTGTGGAAGGGAGCACGGTGCCTGCGCACCGTGCGTGGGGATTCGAAGCTCCGGAGCATGTGCGCAGCACAGCGAGGAGCCGTCCAAGAACGCGAGCTATTTTGTGAGGGACGCAACAAAATAGCCGCGATTCTGGGACGAATCCCCCCCTCTCCGCATCATCGTGCTAGCACGAAGTGCTTATGTTGAAGAAATTTTGGGAACAAAACAAACACCAACTCCAGTTAGTTGGAATACTTATTGGTGTGGGCGCACTTTTTCTTTCGATACCCATTCCTGAGATTGAAGAGGCTGCAGATGCACTGAAAAAGATTCAACTAATTTGGCTACTGATAGTAACAATTTCAACAGGGTTACTGTTTGTAAACTTGTATAAGTTATCAAGACTCTACGAAATTGATAGCACGAAGGATAAAGATAGTTTTAATTTTGATGAAACAATATCAATCGTAATTGGACTGACAATTGCATATTTCATTATAAATATGTGGATATATGCTTATTCACTATATCGGGAAGTAATTTTTGATTTCATTGAGACTATACAATTTGGCGTCACTGCATTTTTAGTGGCAATCACATACCACTATTGGAGAAAAATAGTTCTAAAGTTTGAAAATCATAATCCAAAACTTAGAGTCTGTATAGCAATTACAGGTCATGCTATTAATGCGTTACTACTCGGTGCCTGGCTACATGTTTCAATTAATAGTTGGGAATTCGTTTTTAATGAATGGTTGTATTGGTCAGTTGGAACTTTTGTGGTCATGATGGCTATGGGCTTAATGATTGATTGGAAGAGAAAAAACGAAAGCGCTCGAGACACTATAGATCCAGAATCTGAAACTAACTAAAACGGTCAAGCAGGGTTTGGTATCACACGGTTCTAACTCGAGACCGCCCGCAGATCGAAGCGCAGCGAAGAGCTGTGGAAGGGAGCACGGTGCGCGGGCATCAGGAGGGATTCGACCTCCGAGTCACTAGGTTTTTTCGTCGCATCTCCTCAAAAACCAAGTGCTCGTAGGCTCGGCTCGGCCTCGCTTCTTCCGCTGTGCTTCAGAAGCGGCTTCGCGGCCTGCGCCTGTTCGAATCCCTCCCGGCTGCACATCGCAACAAACCCAAAGCATCCGCTTTGGGTTTGGCGATTGTGCGCCGGGAGGATGGATTCGGTCACGAGTCACTAGGCCTTTTGCGTCGCGGTGCTCGCAAAAGCCCAAGTGCTCGCGACCCCAGCTCGGCTGTGCCTTTGGCACATGCCTCCGCTTTTCGAATCCCTCACGCGAGCGAAGCAGTTCGCTCGCTCCGGCGCACAGACAGAACCGGCCCGCTCATAGCGGGCTCGTTTCTGTTGTTGTGCGCCGGGAGGGATTCGAACCCCCGTAGCCCGAAGGCGTTTGGTTTACAGCCAAATGCAATTGACCACTCTGCCACCGACGCGCGAGTGCATAGTACCACCTCAATGCTTCCGCTGTAAATACACCTCGTGGTACGCTGTAGGTATGTTCAGGCTGCTGGGCCGGGCGCAGTGGGGCAGGGTGTTCATGGTGCTCTCCGCGCTCCTCTTTGTGAGTGGGGCGCTCCTCGGCGCTGGAGGAGCACGCGCGGACGGTATCGTGCCCTGTACGCAGCCGGTCAAAATCGAAACGAGCAGCTCAGAGATCTGCTACTTCTACGAGTGCAACGTCTGCGACCTCCAGCGGCTGGGGATGAACATCCTCGGCTTTCTCATCGGCCTCGGGATGGTAATCGCGGCGCTCCTCTTCTGCTACGCTGGCTGGCTCTACGTGACAGCCGGCCCCAAGCCCGGGAACGTGTCAAAAGCACACAACATCTTCCTCGATACCCTCATGGGGCTCATCATTCTCCTCGCCGCGTACCTCCTCGTGGATGTCGTCATGAAGTCTCTCTACGCGGAAAACCCGAAGTGGGGCCCCTGGCAGGAGATGCTCTGCAAAGGGGAAAAGGATAAGTACTGCGTGCCGAAGATGAAGCCCATCGAGGCGGTGCTGACGCTCGCGAATGACGGTAGTCTGACATGCGGCCAGCAAGGTGGTACGTGCATGAATCCAAGTTGGTGTACAAATCCAGATCCAGCCATGTCTCGACCACCCGCGCCAGGGAGTCGGGTTGTTGATGGTACCGATTGCGACAAAGACGAAACCTATGCAGAAGGTACAAATAAGTGCTGTGTTCCTCCTGGTGGCGGTGATACGTGCCAGCTTTCCGATGGAACGAATGGTACGTGTAGGACGACCGAAGTATGTACAGGGACGCATGAGAAAAGTACGTGCCAAGGCCCGTTCGTGTGTTGTGCACAGATGTTTCCAACATCGAATTACTGTCTCAATGCATCAAGAGTCTTCCCGGGTGCAGATCCGGTACTTGCGAGCTGTATATGTCAAACAGAAAGCGGAGGGCAGATTGCTATTGGAAGCGGTACGGATCGTTGTGAGCCAGGTAAGGAAATCGTGTCATGGGGTCTCTACCAAATTAATCTGACAACTGAGAACTTGCGTTCCACATCAACTAACAGGCTTTGTCGCGAAGCGTTTGATCGGCAATACACGAGTAGTAATCATAATTGTAGAGTCACCGATTCTGCATTATATGAAGATTGTATAAAAGTTGCACAGAATCCTGAAATAAATCAAGAGTATGCGAGCGGTTTATACGCAAGTCGAGGCTTCGCGCCATGGTGCTGTTCGTTGTATAAATGTAAGACGGGCGCAAATAGCTGTACGGGCGTGACGCGTGATTGGTGCCTCAGCAATGCTCGTTAACATGTAAATGTAATGAGTATGATAAAAAAATTATTCGTAGTAGCGCTACTGTGTTTAACTGGATTGTTGTTCTTTTGGTATGTCAACGTACCTGCCCCTACCACTGAGACAACGCCCGCAAACTACCCAACAAACGTGAACAAGCCGTCTCCTATATTTACTGGCAACGGAAACGGCTCAAGCAGTCCGGTGGCAACTAGTAGCCTAAGTTCTTCGGTGCGGGGAGGAAGATTTACAGCATTTCCTGAGAGTGCTCTCGTTGGTATTGCTGAACGTTGGGAAAAGATTGACGATGGTGGAAAGTACTACTCAAAAATCACTCCAGAATATACACTGGCGTATACGAAGGATTACGATCAGATTCAGCTTGCCGTGACAGCGGAGCCTGCAGGACGTATCCGTATACAGGCGGAGGAAGAAATAGCCGCAGTTACAAAAATACCAAGGGCCGAGCTGTGCGGATATAATATTTATGTAGTTCAAAGAACTTGGAGAACAGGAGAGAATTATGAGATCGTGGGATTGGATTCATGTCCTGGATCCGTGGAGCTTTGGATGGATTAGTTAAGGGAAAATCGTTTTTATCTGATGAAGTGAGGGGTTGTGTATAAGGTCAGTAGTGAACAAGTTTGTTTGAGGTTCGTGTCGTGCTTCTTGCTCACTTTGGTCTTTGTTGTACCCACCATGCCTAAGCCCGTCTCCGCCGACCTCGACCTCTCCTTCCTCGTGCCGTGCGGGCAGGAGGTGCAAGTATTTCCTGAGAACCAGAATGGGAAGGACATGATCTGCTACGCGAGCGAATGCTCAGTGTGCAGCGTGCAGATCATGGCGATGAAGGTACTCAGCTTCCTCATCGTCATCATGACGGCGGTCGCGGCGCTCATCTTTGCGTACGCGGGCGCGCTCTACGCGCTTTCGCCGAGTAACATCAACAACATCAAGAAAGCGCACAGTATATTCTTGAGTACGCTCATGGGGATGGTGATCGTGCTTGCGGCGTGGCTTATCGTGGACACCATCATGCGCGCGCTCTATGCGGCAGACTCGAAGTGGGGCCCCTGGAACGACATGCTCTGTCAGAACTACGAGGCGAGGTACTGCGTGCCGAAGCTCAAGGGCTTAGAGGCGAATCCGGTGCAGGCGCCGCCATCCACCCAACCCCTCGATTGTAAGGCTGCTGGGGGAAGCTGTAAGTCCGTCGGAGTGTGTACGGGCCAAAGTATGGCCGATGGTACAACATGCACAAAAAATAGTGTGGATACAACGTGCTGCTTGCCGGATGGTTTCGGTAAGTCGTGCGGCAAAGATAGCGCTGGCAATCAGCGAGCATGCTACCCGCCGGTCGGCATGTCGTACCAATGGGACTGCTCCGGAAGCACTCCGCCCGATACGTGTCGTGCGGGATACGCGTGCTGCACCTTCAACCCGAATGCAACGCCGTCACCACCACCCCCAGGGAACGGGTCCTACGACACCACCAAGATATCTTCCCAGGAGGCACGGAACTTGCTCCAGGCGGCGCACGTCAATATGCAAAACTTCTCGGACGGTCCTCCTATTGAGAGGGGGGTCATCAACAACATCATCGCGATGAATCAGGCGTGCGGCGGGTGCGTCACAGTGACTTCGCTGTCGGGCGGGCATGAGTCGGGTGGGCATGTCGCCGGCACCAAAATGGACCTATCGACGCGGGAAAACCAAGGTGGCCCACAGCTCGAACAGTACATTACGACGACGTGGGAGAAGATGCCTGACAGAACAGGTGCGGCCGGTGGCCCCCAGTACTACAGTCCGATGAATGGTGGTATCGTGTGTGTGAAGGAAAGCTCGCCGTCGCACTGGGACTGCTGCAACAACCACAATAAGTCTGTATGTAACTAATCGTGCAGGGAAGTACACTCTACGTAGCCCATGAAGAAGCTCATTGTGATAACCTTCCTTGCGCTGTGTACCATGGGAGTGTTTGCCGGTATCAAGCTCGTGTCGAAGACGAGTACCACTGACACGGCGACGCCAGATCGGACGTTTCCGGTCTCAAATCCGACCCGCACCATCCCGACACCACCAGAAACTGCTCCTCGAGAGCGGGGTGCCACAGCGACACAGACTGTTACCGCGGCACCGCCGCGCGAGCTTCTTAGCGAACAAACCGTGCAGCGGCTCATTGCCAGCGCAACCGATCTCCACGACGATGGGATATACAAGCTCAAGGACGAGCCCCGCTACGAGGTCTTCTTCATCGCCCATGCGAGGTACTTTGCGGTACGGCTCAAGGAGACATTCTCGGAAGAACTGCTCGAGCAAGTCGGCACGTACCTCGGCACCACACTCGACCTTTCGCAGGAGGACCTCTGCAAGCTCAACATTGACGTGTTCGCTTCGGCGTCGTACGATCCAAGCCAGAGCCAAGACGTTGGCCTCCCTGCGTGCCCCGGCCCTCGAGCCCCGTCGAATGGAAGATAGAGCGGCGCCACGCACGCTTTTCCCTGGAGCCCATTGTCTCACCGTCCCGTCCTTTCCTCTTTCCCCTTTTCTCTCGTCCGCGTTTGACTCCCGCCCATTTTCCCGTATACTAGCTGCACCATGTCACAAGACCACATTGTCCGTATCAAGAGCACCGAGTCGAGCCACGTGCGCTATGATACGCGCAACAAGAAGCGCGTCGAGAAGAAGCTCGAGCTCAAGAAGTACGACCCAACCCTCCGTAAGGTGGTGACCTACAAGGAGGTCAAAAAGTAGGGCGACACCACCCTTCCCAACCTCCCTACGGGAGCGGTCTACTCGTTGGAAAGGTTTGCTTCGCAATGCTCGCAAACGTCCTCAACGAGTCTTGCGCCGTGCTCCCAGCACGGCTCACCCCCTGGTAAGGGGGGAGGGCCCCCTCTCCTTACCAAGGAGGGGGTTGGGGTGAGGTGGTAGTGTCTCGTGTCGGTACCGCTCCTTTCACGATACCCTGCAGGCGAGCTCCATGGTACAGTGTATCCATTGCCGGATCGTCTAACGGTAGGACAACGCCCTTTGGAGGCGTGTATCTAGGTTCGAATCCTAGTCCGGCAGCCGAGCGGTGGCGAGGGTGCTGGACGAGGATTCGAACGGGAGAAGGGTCAGGAGAATGGGGGTTCTCCCGTTGAGGAATCCCACAAAACCGAGTGGTTGTGTGAGCACAGCGACCGCAGGGAGCGAACAGTTCGATTCCTAGTCTGGAAGCTTTCGCTTGGTGCTTCATCTACCCGAACACCACATGTCACTCTTAGCCGACACCATACGACCCTTCGATCGGAGCGCATACGCGGTGCTCCTTCACCGGCGGCATGGCTATGCGCCGTCGTTCCATCGGCGTGGCCAGTACCACCAGCAGGCGAGCATTGCCCAGCTTCTCCGCGACACCGAGCTCACCGATAGGCAACGCACCCTCCTCACCTACATCAAGGAGCACGACGGCTTCATGCCAATATACCGCAGCGAGCCGGTAGACCTTGGCGTACTCTTCCCCCTCCTTGCGGGGGAGGGAATAGCGGTCGTCTGTAGCACCTCGCCGTACGACCACCGCCAGGTGACGGTAGACCTCGCGCCGCGGCCGGTGCGGGTAGCGTTTGTTCACACGGCGGTGCACCACCCCGTCTATACAAGCCAGGTACGCCACGAGGTGGACCTCACCCTCCCCGACGAGCGTGAGCCGCACCACCACGCGCCGCGGAGTGTCTGGACACGCTCAGGAGCCCACGTCGTGCACGAGACCGACGTGCACCTTCGGCTCTACCCGGCGCCCGGTAGGTGGAGCGAGCTCCTCGGGCGTGTGCAGGCCATTCACAAGCCGGATGAGCGGGGGGCACAGACCTTCCGGTACGTCGGCGCGACGCTCCGCACCCAGGAGCTTGCGGAGCTCCCCAACCTCTGTACCGCGGTGCCGGAGCACATTGAGCTTTCCGTGCCGCAGCAGGTGCGCGACCTTGTGGTGCACCGCGACCCGCCACGCCGCATGCTCCGCGTGGACCTTGAGAGCGAGCGAAATCTCCTCCGTATCGGAGCGCTTGTTGACTACGGCGTGTGGCAGTCGGACCTCGCGGAGGAAATCGCACCGCGGAGTGCGGGGCGGGTGCGGTACGTGCGGCGGGACACCTGGGCGCATACGGGCGACCACGTGCTCTCGGAGGAGGGCGGGGTACTCCACCTCACGCTCCTCGACGACCAGGAAGAGGTAGCATTCTACCGTGAGCTTACACTCGCGCACCGACAGCTCGGCTTCACCGCGACGCTCACCTGCACGTACCGCGGCAAGACAGCGGTCGAGCGGTACGTGCGCGACACGTGGCCTACGGTACGGGCTTTTGCTGCGGCGCAGGGCTGCGAGATTGCGTACGTGCACGACTCCCTGCCCGGGGAGCAGGCGTTCTTCCGCGCAGACTTCACGAGCGAAGTTGATACGGCGCGTGACCTCCTCCACTTCGACGTCTCGCTCTACTGTGGCGAGGAGAAGGTGTCGCTCGCGGCACTTCACGAATTCATGGCGAGCGGTGCGACGTACTGGCGCAAGGAGGATGGCACCCTCGTCGCGGTGGGGAACCGCGCCGAGCTCGAGCGGCTCGCGCGCCTCATCCAAAGCTTCCGCGAGCGTGATACGGGGGGATTTGACGGAGGCCTCCACCACGCACCGGAGCTCTCGTACGTCATGGCGAGCTCGCCGTACTACCGCGCTGCGCGGAGCGCGA
Organism: uncultured Candidatus Saccharibacteria bacterium; assembly: GCA_964568345.1. Taxonomy (GTDB): domain Bacteria; phylum Patescibacteriota; class Minisyncoccia; order Phycocordibacterales; family UBA12088; genus UBA12088. Next base: position 7,629 of record CAZMPG010000011.1, read on the forward strand.
GCCTCACCAGGCTCATGAAGCGTATTCAGTCGGGAAAGCCGGTCAAGGCGGTACGCCTACCGCCGCGCATCCGCGCGCTCCTCCGGCCCTACCAGCGCGCGGGTGTCGCGTGGCTCTACTTCCTCCGGTCGTACCGCTTCGCGGGCATCCTCGCCGACGATATGGGCCTCGGCAAGACCGTACAGACGCTCACCGTGCTCTCCCTCGAGCGGACACCAGGCACGCCGTCTCTTGTCGTGTGCCCCAAGTCGCTCCTCTACAACTGGAAGCAAGAGGCGGCGACCTTTTTCCCCGACCTCTCGGTGCTCGTGTACGAGGGTTCGCCTGCGGAGCGGGAGCGCCTCCGGGGCGCTATCACCGCGCACGACCTCGTTGTGGTGAGCTACCACACGCTCAAGCAGGACGCAGACGCACTCCTCGGCGCAAAGGCGCGATACAACTACGCGGTGCTCGACGAAGCGCAGTATATCAAGAACCACACGACGAAGGTCGCCCAGTGCGTCAAGGCCATTCCCGCCGCGTACCGACTCGCGCTCACCGGTACGCCGCTCGAAAACCACGTGCTCGAGCTCTGGTCCATGTACGACTACCTCATGCCGGGCTTCCTTGGGGAGCAGAGCTACTTCGCGCGGCACTTCCACAAGCCCATCATGGACGACGGCGACCGCGATGCGCTCACCCACCTCCGCAAGAAGGTCGAGAACTTCATGCTCCGCCGCACGAAGCATGAGGTGCTTGCTGAGCTGCCGCCCAAGGTCGAGCAGGTGCGCACCTGTGTCCTCACCGACACGCAGAACGTGCTCTACCAGCAGATTCTTGCCGACGTGCGCGGCGAAGTTTTCGGCGCGGTCGAGGAGCACGGTTTTCGCGGGGCGCACCTCCACATCCTCGCGGGGCTCATGAAGCTCCGGCAGGTCTGCAACCACCCCGCACTCCTCCTCAAGGAGGAGGACTACACCGCGTACGATTCGGCGAAGCTCGACGCATGCCTCGAGATAGTCGAAGAGGTCGCGGCGGAGGGGAGAAAGGTGCTCGTGTTTAGCCAATTTACGAGTATGCTCGATATACTTTCCGACGTGCTCACGAAGCGGGATATCGCACACGCGTACCTATCGGGGAAGACGCGCAAGCGTCAGGAGGTGATCGAGCGGTTTACGGGCGATCCCCGGGTGCCGGTGTTCCTCATCAGTACGAAAGCGGGCGGTACCGGTCTCAACCTCACCGCAGCGGACACGGTCATCGTGTTTGATCTGTGGTGGAACCCGAGTGTTGAGAATCAAGCGATTGACCGAGCCCACCGCATCGGGCAGACGCAGTCGGTCAACGTGTATCGGCTCGTGACGAAGGGCACCATTGAAGAACGCATCCAGGAGCTCAAGACGCGCAAGCAAGCACTCTTTGACGCGGTGATCGAGGAGAGTGGCGACCTCTTCAAGAAACTTACCTGGGACGACGTGCGGGCGTTGTTTGAGGTGAGAGAAAAGTGAAAAGAATAGATCGCGCGTCGTCTCTTTTCTCTTATTACTTATCACTTTTCTCCCCGCGTGCCGATCATGGTACACTACCACCATGGCAACGCTGGCAAACAAGCTTGAGGCCGTGCTCTTCTATCGTGGGGAGCCAGAGACGCGCACCGCGCTCGCCGATATCCTCGGCGTATCAGTCGAGGAGGTCAATACCGCCGCAGGAGAGCTTTCGGCGGCGCTCGCAGAGCGTGGCGTGCGCCTCCTCATGATGGAGGACCTCCTCGAGCTCGTGACGGCACCGGAGACGAGCGATGTCGTCACGCTGCTTCGCAAGCGGGAGCTCACCCGCGACCTCGGGAAGGCAGGGGCAGAAACGCTCGCTATCGTGCTCTACCAGGGACCGGTTTCGCGTGCAGATATCGAGTACGTCCGTGGCGTACACTGTGCGTTCGTCCTCCGCAACCTCCTCATTCGTGGCCTCATCGAGCGTGTCCCCAACCCAAAGAACGCGCGGTCGGCACTATACCGTACGACCCCGCGCCTCCTCGAGCACCTCGGAGTGACCGAGGCGGCGCTCCTGCCCGACTACGAGAAGATTCGGGGTGAGCTCGCAACATTCCGTAGTGCGTCCGCCTCCGAGGCAGGTATAGCGACCAGTGGATCGGTATGACCGTAGACCTTGGAGACAGCACGCGGCACGAGCAGCCTGCTGATCAAGCGGAGATCCTCGTGCTTGCGCCACGGGAGTGTGGACCTAACGTCTCACGCCCCTTCTTCCCCCTCGATCGCGAGCGTGCCGCGGCACTCCTCGGCGCCCTTGCTGTGGTGGGGCTCTCGGTCACGACCGCGGTGTCGTCGTGGCGGCCGGCGCCGCCTGCTGTCGCCGTGGCTGTCTTACCCGCGCCCGTGGCCCGTGTGCAGCCGTCGGTACCAAACCCGTACGACGCGCTCAAGCTCGAAGCACAGGCTGTGGTAGTGTACGACGTGCGGGCGAAGCAGGTGCTCTATGCGCGTGATGCCGAAACCCCTCGGCCGCTCGCGTCGCTCACGAAGCTCATGACCTCGCTCGTTGCTGCCGAGTCGCTGAGCGGGGGGAGCCGCGTGGCGGTGAGCCAGAACGCGGTAGACACCGAGGGAGACTCCGGGCTCCTTGCGAACGAGACGTGGAGCCTCCGCGACCTCATCGGCTTTACCCTCATGACGAGCAGCAATGATGGTGCAGATGCGGTGGCGGCAGCGGCGGGGGCTCTCTACACCACCACGCCGTCCACCACTCCCGAGTACGAGCGCGTAGACTCGTTCGTGGCACAGATGAACACGCGGGCGCGCGAGCTTGGGCTCACCACTACAATGTTCAAGAATGCGACCGGCCTCGATACGAGCCCGGGGGTGGCAGGCGCACAGGGTTCAGCAAAGGACGTTGCCTCACTCATGAGCTACCTTGCCCAAGAGCGCGCCGATCTCCTTGCGCCGACCACTAAGCAGCGCACAATGTTCACGTCAGAAGATGGGTTCGAGCACCCTGCGATCAACACGAACGAGCACGTGCCCGAGATTCCGGGCCTTATCGGGAGCAAGACGGGGTACACTGAGCTTGCGGGTGGTAACCTCGCCATCGTGTACGACGCGGGGCTCGACCACCCGATCGCCGTTGTAGTACTCGGCTCAACGCGCGAGGGGCGCTTCACCGACGTGCGGCAGCTCGTGGATGCGACGTACGACCTTGTGGCGACGGGGTGGTATGCATACCTCTATGCGGGGTCAACCGAGGTTCAATTGACAAATAGAATCTATAATGGTAAAATAAAAAGTGACAAGTGATTTCGGGAGGTTGCCATGGTCATCTTTGACGTGGACGCCGCGCGTCGATGCGTGGGTGAGGTCGCGGCACTTGCGGCGACCGTTGACATGCCCGCTGAAAAGCGCGCACGGTTTAACAAGCTTCTCACCGAGGTGCAAGGCGGTGTAGGTGAGTTACAAGCTGCGGTACGAGAGGAGCGTCCGTGTAAGATCATCCCACTCACCCTCTTACTCACGAGCCTCTGCCGCAAAGTTCGTGCGTACATCGGTGTGACATGAATGTTCATTCTGGCCCCCCGCCTGTGGCGGGGGGTTTTTCTTCTTTTCCCTTTCCTCTTCTCACTTTTCTCTCGTCACGGTTGCACACCCTAAAAAAGTAACGTAGTATAGCCCCATACTAGCTTAGTCATACTGTTATGCAGCTTATTCTACTCCAGGACGTGCCGAAGGTGGGGCGAAAGTTCGACGTGGTGATGGTTTCGAGCGGGTACGCGAACAACTTCCTCCTGCCGCGGAAGCTCGCCGAGGTTGCTACCCCAAAGAAGAGCGCCGATCTTGCGGCGCGGAAAGCGGCAATTCAGGCTGCTGACGCTGCACGCAGCGCCGACATAGAGGAGAGGCTCGGAAAGCTCGACGGGGAGACGGTCGTACTGACGGCAAAAGCAGACGACAACGGCCACCTCTACAAGAAGGTGCACGCTGATGACATTGTGGCGGCAATCCTCAGCACCCACAGCCTGTTGCTGAGTGAGGAAACGGTGCTGCTCGACGCGCCTCTCCACGAGGTGGGTGACCACCCGGTCAGCGTTGAGGCAGCAGGGAAGCGGGTGACCGTGACCGTACGGGTGACGGCGGAGTAAAGGTAGAGAGAAAAAAGTAAAAAGAGGAAAGAGCGAGGCGATGCTACGCCGTTTCTTTTCTCTTTTCTCGTGCTACTCCCCCTTTTTCTCACTATCGCACGTCCGCAACCTTCTTGAGCACCTTCTGGCCGTTGAAGCGGACCATGCGCTTGTTGCGGAAGGAGACCGTACCGTCCTTGAGCGCGTAGAGTGTGTAGTCGTTGCCGGTACCGACGTTGTCGCCGGCGACGATGCGGCTCCCGCGCTGGCGGATGATGATGTTGCCAGCCCGCGCCTGCTCGCCCGCGTAGAGCTTTGTACCGAGGTACTTCGGCTTAGAATCACGTAGGTTTTTCGCTGTTCCGCCTGCTTTACGATGGGCCATACCGTTTCTGGTGCGCTATGGATAAGGGCAGTGCGCTCATCCTCTGCTATACTGCCTATGTGTTCGAGAGAATACCAGACCTGTTGGCATCGCGCAAGGTGCAGGACAGCATCCTCCTCGGCGCGGTAGCGCTCCTCGGTGTGGTGGCGTTTGGCTTGGGGAGGCTTTCTGCAGGTGAGGGACGCACTCCTGTGGCACTCTGCACCGGCTTCGAACAGGCTGAGGCACGAGAGGCGCAAGGGACGCCTCCTCAAGTGGCGGCATCGGTGGCGGCGGTAGGTGCAGTGACACCCCCCTCCGCCGCTCGTGGCGCAGTTGTTGGCTCCCGGAGTGGGACGACGTACCACCTCCCCTGGTGCTCGGGGGCCCAGCGCATCAAGGAGGAGAACAAGGTCTGGTTTGCATCCCGCGAAGCGGCGGAAGCAGCCGGGTACCACAAGGCGAAGAATTGCAAGGGCTTGTAGACACACAATATGCGTATACTGCAGCAGAACAAACACATGCACCCACTCTACCTGCGGAAACGTCGGCGCACCATCGTACTCGGCGTGCTCGTCGTGGGTGGGGGTATGGCGGGGATCGTTCTGCCGGTGGTACCGGGCCTCGCCCTCATCCTCGTAGGGCTCTCCCTCCTCTCGAGCCAGTCACGGACCGCACACCGAACGCTCGCGTATGTGCGGGCGCGTTACCAGAGTGTCGCCGAACCTCTCGAACGTTTTGAGACGTGGCTCAACGATACGCTCGATCTCACGACGCATACGCGGGAGTTTTTCACGGTGCCTCGAAAGGGCGGTGGGATGATAGACGTGTACGTGGAGGCGTCTACCTTTCGTGCCGGCGTCGCACTCCTCCTCCATAGCCTAAGCGGCGTCAAAGAGAGCCCCGTCATGGATACGATAGCTGAGTATTACCGTGCGCGGGGGTACACCGTGGTGCGGTTTGATGCTTACCATGGCATGGGTGGGGAGGGGCCATACGCGGCGTTCTCCGTTGCGGAGTATCTTGCTGATCTCGAATCTGTCGTCGCGTGGGCAACGGAGCAAGTGTGGTGGCAGGAGCCCCGTGCACTCGGTGGGCACTCGCTCGGGGGCCTCGTGGCGGCAGAGTACGCCGCAGCCCATCCGGATCTGTGGGATGAGCTCCTACTCGTCGCGCCGACGGTGTCGGGCGCGTCGTATGCTGCTGCGCTCGAGCACACCCCCGATCTCCTACAGGCATGGCGGGAGCGCGGTGTGCGAGAGGTACACCACCCACTCACCGATGCCCCGTACGAGCTTCCGTACTCGTTTGTCGAGGACACAAAGCAGTACGACCTCGTGGCGATCGCATCCTCGCTCCGCCTGCCGGTCCGCGTGGTGGTAGGTACCGACGACCACGTTGCGCCCGCAGAGGATGTACAGACGTTCGCCCGCGCCTGTGCCGCGGTGACCACCGTAGTGCCGGGTATGCCGCACACGCCAGTAGCGCACCACGAGCTCGCCGCCCTCGGTGTCGCACTTCGAGGCAGGTAACCTCTCACACCATCCACATGCACGTCCACCCGGCCGTCTTTGCGAGGAGCCGACCGGCGGGAGGCGACGAAGCAATCCATGGCTTGTGCCCTTCATGCGCCGAGATCCTGGACTGCTTCGCCTGCGGGCTCGCAGTGACGTTCGGGGTCTGCGAGAGGTTACCGGGGTAGGGGTTGACAGGGGTGTTCTGTGGGGTGTAGTCTCTGCATACTCATGCAGCGACATCGCCACTACTGAGCGCTCGTGCGCTCGTTCTGTGTGCGGGGTTTGTATGATTGTTGCACTAGAAATTACTACTGCACCCAGCACAGTTAGGTGTGCACGGGAAGTCGTCATTCACCACACGTGCTCGCACGGCACATGCAGTGAGCGTCGATAGTACGTATACGTAGCGGTGCAGCTCTTTACCCATCGGAAGTTGTAGTACGTCATTAATATTTTTTTGTAACGTATGGACCACACACTCGTCCTCGCGGGTTGGCAGCTCGCGCTCGCACTCTTTTCCGGTATCGTCATCGGCGCGGAGCGCCAGATCAGCAACCGTGACGGGGGAAAAAACTCGACATCGGTCGGTATCCGCGACTTTTCGATCATTGCCCTCGTCGGGTTTGTGTCGAGCTACTTTTACACGGTGAGCCCGATTATCTGGCCGCTCGCCTTTGCGGGCATCATGCTCCTCGGCATTGTCGTCTTTATCTTTGAGTCGTTCTACCGCAGGGAGCACAGCGATCGCGCGCGGGCTGGCATCACCACGGTGCTCTCATTCCCTACGGTCTTCCTCATTGCGAGCATGAGTGTGTTCAACACCGCATTCTGGCTCATTGCGACGCTCATCTTCGTGCTCCTCATCGTGCTCGAGCTCAAAGACCAGTGGCATCACTTCATCGCGACGATTGAGCGGCAGGAACTTTTCGATTTTAGCGTCCTCATTGCCATTGCGCTCATCATTACGCCTCTCATCCCCGCCGAGGCAGCACTCAAAATACCGCTCTACTCGATTGCCGCGCACGCGGTAACCTTCCAGCAGATAAGCATCGCCGCGTTCTGGAAAGTGCTCCTCATGGTGAGCTTCATGAGCTTCATTGCGCACTTCATCACGAAGTATATCCGGGGGAGGAACGCGCTCGTGCTCGCGACGTTCTTCGGCGGCCTCGTGTCGTCGCTTGCTACCATCATCCTCTTCCTCCGTGGAGCCAGTGCCACCGGGGCGCACCTGACCGGTGAAAAGCTCCAGAATACCTACCTTGCCTTCCTTGCGGCGAGTACGGGATCCTTTTTCAAGGACCTCGTCATCCTCTTTGCCCTTGTGCCGCACGAGTTCTTCCAGAAAATGCTCCTCCCCATCGCCTCGGTGTTCCTTCTCATGGTCGCCCTCACGCTCCACACGTTTTCGCGGGCGCGGCAGGTAGAGGACATCCGCTTTACGAATCGGCCACTGCCGATACACTTTATTACGAAGTTCTCCGCGGTGTTCTCGGTGGTCATGATCGTTATGGTGTTCGTGCGGTACTACCTTGGGAGCGGCTGGCTCGCGGTGGCATCCTTCGCCTCGGGACTCATTAGCTCGGCGGCCGCGCTCGCGTCGCTTGGTGAAGCGTTCAAGCACGCCGAGGTGAGCGAGGTTATGATGGGGGTGAGTATCCTCCTCGCGCTCGCCGGCAGCCTCATCGCCAAGTACACCTTCATCGTTGGGCGTCTCGGCTTCTGGACCTCACGGAAGTTCCTTGTGCCCATCTTCGGTGTGGCTTTGGTCGGGTCACTCTCTTTCTACGTCGCCTTTTTCTAGGCGTGACGGCGTGCGGGAGAGCAGGTACAATGAGGAGGCTATGATTGTCCTCGACATCGAAGCAACCGGCACGAACTACGAGAAGCACTCGATCGTGTCGCTCGGGGCCCTGGAACTCGAGCGCCCCGAGCGGCGCATCTACCTCGAGTGCCGCGCGTGGGAGGGTGCGCGCATTGAAGACGAAGCGCTCAAGGTGAACGGCTTCACGCGGGCAGAGGTCGGGGACAGGACAAAGCAGACCGAAGCCCAGCTCATTGCGCAGTTCCTGACATGGGCGGATGATGTCGAGGATCAGACCCTTGCGGGGCAAAATGTGTCGTTTGATCGCGACTACGTGAAGGCTGCGTGCGAGCGGGCAGGGTACAACTATCCGTTTGCGCACCGCACCGTAGACACGCACACGCTCGCATACCTTCACATGACACAGCGGGGGGTGCCCATCCCCCTCGAGAAGCGACACAGCGCGCTCAACCTCGATGCGGTGCTCAACTACGTCGGCATACCGAAGGAGCCCGAGCCACACAACGCGCTCACCGGAGCCCTCTCGCACGCAGAGGTTATTTCGCGGCTCCTCTACGGGCGGCTGCTCCTCCCCGAGTTTTCGGCGTACCCGCTGCCGTGGTAGTGACGAAAAAGGGACCGGGTACCTTTTTCGTGTGCTTGGTAGGTGTGTTGTGGTATACTTGCGCGTGCAAGCATGGGCCTATAGTTTAGTGGTAAAATTTCGGTCTCCAAAACCGAAGTCCCTGGTTCGAGTCCAGGTGGGCCCGCCTTCGCTCGCCGTAGCGAGCTATAACGGGCGAACCCGCCGCTCGCGAAGGTTGCGATGTGTACTATGTACCACCTTGGAAGAATAGCCGCACCTTTTTCCAAATGCCCATGTCTCACCCCCTCCTCGAACAGCTCGGCGAGCGCATCCTCTCGGTCGCTGAGTACCTCGACCTCGTCAATGAGCTCATCACGCCGCTCCGCGTGTCGGTCGAGGGGGAGGTGAGCGACCTCAAGGTACTTTCGCAGTGGACCTTCTTCGCGCTCAAGGATGCCGAGAGCGGCGCACTTTTGCCGTGCGGTCTGCACTCCGGTCAGTACCGCAAGATCGGGGTGAACCTCGACGAGGGGATGCGCGTGAAGGTTGAGGGGTACGGCAAAATAAACCACAAGAGTGGGCGCTTCGGCTTTTGGGTGTCACACATTGAGCCTGTGGGGGAGGGTGCGCTTCGCCGTGCGTACGAGCTCCTCGTGAAGAAGCTCGCCGATGAGGGACTCTTCACCCGCAAGCGGGAGCTCCCGCCCTTCATCTCGCACATCGGCGTCATATCGTCGCGAAACGGCGTGGTGCTCCAGGATCTCCGGAACAACCTCGCAAAGCGCGGGGTACGCATAGACTTCCTCCACTCGGGCGTCGAGGGAGCGGGTAGTGCAGAAGAGCTCTTCAATGCCATTACGCGGTTTCTCCACGCAAAAGATCGTCCCCAGGTGCTTGTCTTAATCCGCGGCGGTGGGTCGCTCGAGAGTCTCCAGGGCTTCAACAACGAGGCGGTTTGCCGCGCACTCTTTGCAGCGCCGATGCCGGTCCTCGTGGGGATAGGCCACGACGTTGATGCGCCGATAGCGACCCTGGTCGCTGATTGGAGCGCAAGCACGCCGACTGCAGTAGCGCACGTCATCAATGCGTCGTGGGCTCCGCTTACCGAGCGTATGCCGCTCCTCGCAGAGCGTACCGGCCGAGCATTTGGGGTGCGGCTCCGCACGGTGGCGCGTGAGGTGCCCCTCATGGCACGCACCGTGCGTGAGCGCTACCTCCGCGGCATGCAGGTGCTTTTCCACCGCATTGCACGAGCTGAGCAGGGTACGCACCACGCTATCCGCCGCGTGCTCGAGCGTTTTGCTGCGTACGAGCAGGCGGTACGGTACGCACTACGGCGCATCCCCCAGCAACTCCGTGAGCTCGGTGGTGCCGGGGAGCGGAGCACGGCACGCATAGCTGATGCATACCGTACCCGGATGCGAGCCATTAGTGGCGCACTCGTTCTCCACGAGCGGCTGCTTGCTGCCCGCGACCCGGAGCGTATCCTGGCGCGTGGGTACGGCTTGCTGTACGATACAGGGGGTAAGCTCGTGCGAAGCGTTGCGCAGGTTGCCGTCGGGTCGGTGCTCCGCGCGCGTATGAGCGACGGCACCATTGAGGCAACAGTCACCGCAACGGGGAAACCCTAGGTTTTCCCATCTTTATTCTTCTGTAATTGCTCTCTTTCCTCTTTACTCTTTATTCTCTTCTCTCCGTATATGTCCGACACCACCACCATCCAAGCCCAGCTCAAGAAGCTCGAGGAAATAGCCGCATGGTTCGAGAAAGACGAGCAGTTTGACGTTGAGGAAGGTCTCGCCAAGGTGAAGGAGGGGGCTCTCCTCGTGAAGCAGCTTCGGGAGCGTATGCGGGATGTGGAGAATGAATTTCGGGAGATTGAAGCGGACCTCAGGGAAGTGCCTGGAGAGTAGCTACCGCTGCCTCTGTTTTGCAGTGTACGCTTCGAGTGCGGTCTCTCGCGATGGGTACCACGCTACGCCTGGGCACTGTCGAAACCATGTCATCTGACGCTTCGCGTAGCGACAGACCTCGCGGACGAGTGTGCTGCGGAGCGCTTCTTTTGGAAGTTCTCCCCGTAGGTACGCGGCACACACACGATACTCCATGCCAAGCTCGTTGATGCGACGTGGGGAGAGGTGAAGCTCGTCGCGGAGCCGCTTCGTCTCTGCGACAAGCCCCCTTCGGAGTGCGCGGTCGAGACGCTCTGCGATGCGCTCCTCGAGCACCTCTCTGTCTGGATTGAGGCCGATCCAAGTCACGGCAAAGCGCGGCTCTGCCGGCACGAGCGGAGGCACCCTGCCGAGCGCGGTTGCAACCTCGATAGCACGGATGAGGCGGCGTGGATTTGCGTGCTCTACTGTGGCTGCGCGTGCCGGGTCGAGCTGTGAGAGCTCGGCGAAGAGCGCCTCCGGCGAGAGCTTCGCGAGCCGCTGCCGGAGAGCACCATTTGGCTTTACGTCGGGGAACACTGTACCGTACACGAGTGCATCCACGTAGAGCCCCGTGCCACCCGCAACGATAGGGATGTGACCGCGGTGCTGGATACCGCGCACCGCCCGCTCGGCATGGGAGCGCCACTGCGTCACGGAAAAGCTCCGCCGGGGCGATGCGATATCAATGCAGTGGTGCAGCACGCCGCGCATCTCGCGCTTCACCACCTTCTCGGTGCCTATGTCAAGGCCTCGATAGACCTGCCGCGAATCTGCTGAGACCACTTCGCCTCCGATATGCCGTGCAAGCTCGACCGCAAGCCCCGTTTTCCCGCTCGCGGTTGGGCCAATAATGACGATGAGGCGCTCCACATGCTCCATGGAGCGCAGTATGGCTGCCGTTCCAGCGCTCTGCAAGTGCAAGGTTTCCCCGCCTCGGTGCGTACTAGGTCGGTAGCCATGCTAGTATTAGCATATCGGCTTATGCCCCCAGTAAGTCCCTCAGGTAAGCTTGTTGCGATCGCCGTGCTCGCGGCGAGCATCGCAGGTGGTGTGACAGCGCTCGGGGTCACCATTGCGATGCGTAGCGATCTTCCGCTGCCACTCGTTGCCCAGTCGGGCGCGGAGCCTGCGCCCACCGCGAATTCCTCTTCCTCCGACGAGTCGGCAATCGTTCAGGCGGTGCGCCACGCAAGCCCTGCAGTCGTTGCTATCACTATTTCAAAGCAGGTGCCGGTGTACGAGCGGTACTACGAGCGTGTGCCGAGCCCCTTCTTTGGAGACGGCTTCTCGTTCTCCGTCCCCCAGCTTCGTGAGCGGGGTACACGTGAGCAAGATGTAGGTGGTGGATCGGGGTTCCTCGTGTCGGCAGACGGGTACATCGTGACAAATCGGCACGTTGTTGCCGATGACAGCGCGTCGTACACCGTGTATACGAACGATGGTGAGCACCACAATGCGAAGGTCGTCGCTCGGGATCCTGTGCTCGACCTTGCGGTGCTCAAGATCGATGGCATTCATGATTTCCTCTCGTTCGCCGACTCGGATACGCTCGCGGTTGGGCAGACGGCTATTGCTATCGGGAATGCCCTCGCAGAGTACCGGAACACCGTGTCGGTGGGCGTTGTCTCCGGCCTCGCGCGCACCATCGTCGCTTCCGACGGGGCGGGGAGCTCTGAGACACTCGATCAGCTCATCCAGACCGACGCAGCGATAAACCAGGGCAATTCCGGCGGCCCGCTCCTCAATGCGCGGGGCGAGGTTATCGGGGTCAATGTCGCCGTTGCGAGCAATGCGGAGAACATTGGCTTTGCGATAGCCGCAAACAGCGCCCGGCAGGTGGTAGATTCGGTGCGTGAGCACGGCAAGATAGTGCGACCATACCTCGGCATACGCTACTTACCCATCACCGAATCGGTCAAAGAGAAGAACGGTCTCCCCGTGGCGTACGGGGTGCTCGTCGCCCGTGGGGAGACGCGTGAGGAACTCGCGGTGATACCCGGGTCTCCGGCAGACAAAGCAGGCATCTTCGAGAACGACATCATCACCGCAATCGACGGGGTGAAGCTCGACGATGGCACGAGTTTTGGCTCACACATCCGGAGCAAGGTGGTGGGGAGCACCATCACCCTCACGGTCATCCGAGAGGGTGCGGAGCTCTCAGTGCCGGTTGTGCTCGAGGCGATGAACGACCATTCGTAGGGGGTGACTATTCACCCATTCCCAGTAAGGTATACGTACTATACGTAGCGGACGTACCGGAGGATTCACCCGTCTCGGTGAACCCCGCCGTGCGCGGGGCAGGTATGCAGGAGAAACCAGAGCTGGATCGCTTCGCTCGCGCTCGCGATGACGCCGCCAAACGCTCGTGCGAGCGTGGTGATACTGGGACGGTCGAATGGGTACCATAAGTGGGGTACGGTTTCTATCGCATGTAGGGTATACTGTTTTTGCATGGCTTGCGACTAGACGCGCCGTGCTTGATCGCATGCGACGCATCCCCTTCATCACGGTAACGGCACGCAGCAACTACGAACTTGGTCACGCTATCGGCGCCTCGCTCCGCGAGCACATCGTGCGGCGCGTTGCTCTAAACCGTGTCCTGTACCGCAGGTTGCGGCTTCCGCAGTACGAGGTGCTCGTTGAAAAGGCACGCAGGTTTCTCCCTGCTCTCGAGGGGCACGTGCCACACCTCCTCGAGGAGCTGCGGGGTATGGCCGCCGGCGCAGATATACCCTTCGATGACCTTCTCGTGAGCATGTGCGAGGAGGAGCTCACCGACATGGGTATCCCCCGGTGCACGAGCATTGCCCTGAAGCGAGGGGATGAGGTGCTCGTTGGCCACAATGAGGATTGGCTGACCGGGTACCGCATGAACGGGCTCTACGTGCTCCGAGCAACATTCCGCGGGAACAGCTCGCTCAGCCTCGGGTACGTTGGGTCGCTCCCCGGCACGAGCTCGGGTATGAACGATCACGGGCTCTGCTTCACCGCGAACTCGCTCAACGTGCGCCGGTTTCGGTACGGCGTCCCCATCAAGTTCCAGTTTCGCGCCATGCTCGACGCCACGTCCCTCGAGCGGGCGTTTGCGGCCGACCTTGACCGGAGCAGTATTTCGGGCAGCACGCTATATGGCTGGCGGAATACGCGCATCGTTGATATCGAGGACTACGTTGGTCACCACGTGGCGTTTACCGACCCCGCGGTGCTCGTGCATACGAACCACCCGCTCCAGGCGGGTGAGCAGCAGCCCTACAACACCGCACCGGAGTCCCTGCGCCGGTACGAGCGCGCGGTAGCCCTCGTGCGGGCGCATGCTGCGATGACCCACGGCGCCGACCTGCTCCGGAAGGTGCTCACCGACCACGAGGTCGGTATCTGTAGCCATGCGCAGCCACACGTGCTGTGGGGCACCACCATCGCATCGGTCATCATGCATCCTGGGGAACAGTGGATGCGCGTGTGCTGGTCAAACCCCTGCAAGCACCGCTTCACCCACTACGCAGTGCATGAAGCGTAAACAGGGGGGCTGCGGTAGCGTACGACTCACAGGGTAACCACCCGCGCCCTCCCGTGGATGAAATCCTGCATGAGTGAGTAGGTGAGTGCTCCCTGGTAGGGCACGAGGATGACGTCACCGATCTCCATTTTCGACGCGTAGCAGCCGTAGCCCCATACATCCTGCATCATGCAGAGCGAGCCGTAGAGCTTCGCTTCTTTTTCCTTGAGCGATGGGTGGGTGAGGTTGATGACGGGGAAGTACTCAACCTCGAAGCGCTCCCATCCGACGATGTTCGTGCCACCGTCGAGTATTACGATACCGTGCTCTTTGAGGTCCGCGACGCGGAGGAGCACGTGCATTGCGCTGTTTACCAGGATGCGCCCCGGCTCGGTATAGTACGTGGCGTTCGGGAGGACCTTGCGGAGGTGCTTCGTTATGGCTGCGCCGATACCTCGTGCGTAGGTCGGCAGGGGCACCGTCTCGTAGGTGACGTGGGTGCGGGTAAAGGGGGCTTCCTCGCCGAAGTACTCGTACGCCGCTTTTACCACCTCACCCTGTGGCTGGAGCCACGCATACTCGCCCTCGAGGCGGTGTGGCGCAAAGCCGCCCCCGAAGTCAAAGAAGGTAAACGCGGCACGCTCCGCTTCGGTGAAGTGCTCCCTGAGGTACTCACCCACCTCCTCCATGGTGTTCGCATACGGTGAGGCGTCTTTGTTCCAGCTCTGGTGTACGTGGATGCCCGTAAGCGAGAGGAAAGGGTACGCCTGTGCGAGGTCATAGAAGCGTCTGAGCTCGGTGAGTGGGATGCCGAACTTGTTCCACGAAGCGGTGTGGGCACCGTTGACGCGGATACCCGCGCGCACGGTGCGCTTGCGCTGTGTCGTGAGCTCACCCAGTACCGCAAGCTCGTGGAAGCTGTCCATGTTGATCGTCACCGTATCGGCGTGTGCGAGGGCACGCTCGAGGGCCTGCGCCGACTTTGCGGGGCCGGTGAAGACCATGCGGGAAGCGCCAGCAGCAAGCCCGAGCTGGAGCTCTCGCTCGCTCGATACGTCGAGCCCATACCCGTACTCAACGATTTTTCGGAGGAGGGGCGGGTAGTCATTCACCTTAACCGCGTAGAAGACCGACAGGTCCGGCACGGGGCGCGCAAATGCAGCAGCAAACGCATCAAGGCTCTCTTTGAGCGCCTCGGTGTCAAAGAGGTAGCACGCGGTGCCGTGCTCTGCTGCGGTGGCAAGAAAGTTGTCGCGCCGTTCGAGCATCTTCCGCACGAACGGGGTGAGTGGTGCTGTCGAGAATGTTTGCTGCTCGCTCAGCAGTTTCTTGACACGGCGCACAATACTTGGGTGCAGTGACGGGTCTATGAGGTTTTGTGTCGCGGGTCGTACTCTAGGTGACATAGAGGTTTTATTGGCTACGTGGTAATTCTTTTGCTCCTCGACGCGACGAGGTCGAGCAGTGCCGCGCCACGCTCATTCGACTGCCCAGAGTCACTATCGTAGAGGGGGGTGTCAGACAGTGCGGTGAGTGCGGTGTACGGCTCCGGCATGTCTGCCGCCCCGTCAAGCACATCGTGGTAGAGGAGGATGTCACTATCCACTGCACCGTGCTCCTCGCCATTTCGTGCCACCAGTGCACCGTCTACCACGGCGTAGGTGCCCAGCGCAATGTATGGCTCGAAGGTAGTGTGTGCTGGCGCATCAACCTGTAGTATGGCGCCACTGTACGCACCCACATGCTCGTCGACAGCATCACGTGCGTCGGTGGGGGTAACGGGAACACCGCACGCAGCGAGGAACATGCCAAAGGGGTCGGGCGAGTCAGAGAGTCCGGGGATGCCGAAAAGTTGCGGAGTCGCAGCGGAAAGCCGTGGGTTGCACTCAATGACGTACGCAACATCGTCGTGCACCACGAGGTCAACGTTTGCGATGCCGGTGAATCCAACTCCACGGAAGAGTGTACAGAGCGAAGCCACCGCGCGCACCATGCTCTCGCGTGCTTTGGAAGATAGGTACGTGTCAGGGAGCCACTGGATGCCCAAGAATGCCCGCGGCAGGTCGTGGTCGTACTCGAAACACTGCCGACGGAGCTTGGATACCACATACAGATCCCCCGACGTCCGCATGATGCTGATCCCAACCGGAATGCCAGGGAGGTACTCGCGCACGAGCACCGTCTGGCGATCGGGCACCGGGAATGGTTCCTCACCTGCACGATGGAAAAACGTGCCGATACCCCCTGCGCCATCGTGTCGTTGCACCACGTACGTACAGCCCCGTACCAGGGCCTCGTCGGGCGCCATAGTGCGGGGTGCTGGAACGTCATACTGCCGCATGAGCGCATCGAAATGAACCTTATGCTCGAGGAGCTCTTGAAGGGTGCGGGGCGATGCGACAAGTGAGACATGGTTTGCATCCGCCCATGCTTCGAGGGAGGCGGTCCTCGAGTCGGGGATCACGAGGTGGTGCACTGCTTCCTGGTGAAGTACCTGCGCGAGGTCGGTTTTATGGAGCAGGTCAGAGAATGTCGGGCAGGCGAGCGGCTCGGCGCTGTGCACCGTAATGAGCGACTCTGGGGGGAGGCGCGACCGCGCGAACAGCTCGGTTGGCGTGTCGGCGATACAGATGACGCGGCACAGCTCACGTGCGCGTGCACTAAAGAGGATCGGGTCGATCGAGTTAAACCACATGGCGACGTCGGGCAGGGCGTCCATGCTACGTGATATTTGAGAGGAGATGGTAGTACGCCGGCTTTCCCTTGTACCGTTGGATCGTCATGCTGATGATGTCCTCGAGGAAGCTCGCATAGGTGAACTTGCTGTCTTTGATGCTCAAATCCATGACGTCGCCGATGTTGATCGAGGGGTTTGGATTGAGCTCGAGCACGTAGGGGTTGTTGTTCTTGTCCACCTTCACCTCCACCCTCCCATAGTCGTGGCAGTCGAGGATGTTGTATGTGTCGAGTGATATTTCGGTGAGGAGGCTGATGAGCTTGGAGCTCACATTGTCAGGCGGAATCTGCACCTGCACGTGATTCTTGAAGTCTTGGTCCTGCCCAAACTTGTACTCGAGCGTCTTGATGTGCCAGACGTGCTCGGGTAGCCCGCTGAAGACCGTACGCGAGAGGGGGAGCACCTTGAACCCGCTGTCGTCGTTGCCCATGATGAAGACGTTGTATTCGTCGCCATCAATGTACTCCTCAATGAGAGCCGGGCTACCAAGCTCCTCGATCACATACTTGACGCGGGCGAGGAGCGCGTCCTTGTTTGTCACCACCGAGTCATTCGTGATACCGATCGAATTGTCGGTGTTTGCCGGCTTTATGATGAGTGGGTACTGGAGGTCCGACTTGATTTCATCGTCAATGGTGTACACGTAGTCCCACGCCGGTGTTGGGATGTTGTGAAAGTTGAGGAGCTTTTTCACCTTGATCTTGTCAATACAGAGCGCGAGGGTGAGTGGGTTGGAGCCGGTATAGGGCACCTGGAGAATGTCGAAAATGCTCGCTGCGTGCGGTTCGAGGAGGCTCGTGCTGTTGATACGCTCGCACACATTGAACACGAGATCCACCTTACTTTCGCTCAGTTCTGCGAGAGCTGCCTGCGGATTGTTGAAGTCGAAGTACGACACCTTGTACCCTACGCCAGCGAGCGTCGTCTGGATATTTCGGCCGATGTCAGAGAGGTCCTTCTCAATGACGTTTGCCTGATCATCGTTCTGGTAGTCATTGCACGCGATGCCGATATGGAGCTTACGCTGCTCCCCTATGGGCATGGAGCGAATCTTGCTGATACGCTCCCCGCCGGTGATACGCTTGCCCATAAAGATGGCGCTGTGGTGCTTGCCGCGCCGGATCGTCTTGCCGACCGACGACGCCTCGTCGAACATAGCTATCTCGTAGGTGATCTTCTTGAGCATGCCTTGGAGGTTTTCCCCGGCGTCTACTGGATTGTCGCCCGAGACCGCGACCCACCCCATGTACTCGTACCCAAAGGGCGGTACGAGGATGCTGTCCCCCACCTCCTTGAAGAGCTCGACGTTGCGGACTATTTTGCTTGAGCGCACCGCCTCATCGATATCTATCTTCGACACCACGCCGGAAGATGGCGCGTGGAGCGTTTCGCCGGCGAGGTAGCTCTTGGGGGTGCGGGGGCGGTCAAACTTACGTACGTGCACCCCGACCGCGACCTTGACCGCGTCCTCGATAAGGTCCACGCCCCACGCATCGCGGGCAAAGTAGTACGCCTCGTCGCCGCCCATGCGGAGGTTGACTTCGAGCGGCATCGGCCCGGTGGGGGTGGATTTCGCCTCGAACTGGATGCACGCATGCTCGACGCCGAGCACTTCGAGGAGTTCGTCGGTCATGTCATAGAGCGCCTTGAGCTGCTGCTCGGGGAGGGCGGAGGGCTCGGCCATGCCCGTTTCGATGAAGAAGGGCTCCTTGGTAAGGTAGTTGTCGGTGATGTTGTAGAACTTGATGCGCCCGTTCTGGATGATGATGTTGATATCCACCTCGTCGCCGTCTATGTACTCCTCGGCGAGGATTGTGAGCGTGTCGCCGAGCGCGCTCTCGAGCTTGCGCGAGAAGTTCTTGTGGATGTACTCATATGCGTCCATGAGGTCGTCGCGGTGCTCCACCTTGAGCACGAAAGCACTGCTCGCCCCGTACGTCGGCTTGAGGACGATGGGGAAGGTGAGGTTCTCCTCGACACTCTTGAGGTCGTCCTGGCTCTCAACGCGCAGGTACTGCGGCGTGGGGAGACCGTGGCGCTTGCAAAACTCGCGGAACTTATGCTTGTTGCGTGCCGTATCGGCAACCTCGTACGAGGTGCCCGGAAGCTCGAAGTGTTCGGTGATGCGCGCGGTGAGGAGCACCGCATCCTCGTAGAAGGTGATGGCGCCATCGAGCGAGGTGTCGGGGTTCTCCGCAAGGTATGCCTCGATCTTCTCGATGATGAGGTCGTGGTTGTTGAGGTCGCCGAGGATCCAGTGCCGTATGTGCTTCGACTTCATGTTCGCTTCGGCGTTGACAGCGATGATGGTGAGGCCGAGCTCAAAGAGTCTACGGAATACGAACTTTTTGTGTGCACCACCGGTGCTACTCGACGCTCCGGTGTTGATGAGGAGCAGCGTCTTGCCCCGCAGCTGTCCATTTCCACCCTGCTCCTTATCTTGCTTCATACGAAACGTATTGTACGTGACATGCGTGTGCAACTCAACAGGTCACCCCTGTGGTACGTACCCCCACGCGCGCAGCTGGGCGAGGTCCCGCTCGTGCCGCTCGCCAATGTCGTGTCGGTAGTACATATTTGGCAGGTGGATGCTGGCGAGGGTGTCGTACGCGCGTGCGCGAGCCTCTCCTGCCGTTGCGCCAACACCCGTGAGGATGAGCGCAACACCGTACTGGCCAGTGACGCGCCACGTACCCGCAGCGTCAATCTTGACGTCCTCGATATGGATACCATCGAGCGATGCACGATCCCTCGTGACGGCGGCGCCTCGGGATGACGCAGCGAAGAGCTCGTGATCGTTGAAGGGGTAGGGGGGTACGACGGCGCGTACGCCGATTCCGCACCCCTGTGCTACGGGTATCTCAGACGCCTCACCGTAGGCGAGACGGTAGAAGAAATCGGAGAGTGGTATGCGAAACATGGCCGACTGTATCTGGATCGTGGGGTAGCCGAACCGAGCGGTGAATTCGAGCGGGTACACGCCGTGCTCATCCGCGATACAGTTGAGATCGAGGTAGCCAACGTACCCCTCGCGGCGGAGGGTCGGCGCAAAACGAGCAAGCGTGCTCTCGAAGAGGCCGCAGGTTGGTACCCAGCACATGCTCGTGCCCATTTCGCCCGTCGCAGGCCCCACCTCGTAGGGGAAGAGCTTCTTGTGCTCAAGGTTGATGTTGATGGGCAGTACGAAATCGGTGCCATTGAAGAACGCACCGACGGCGACCTCAATGCCCGTTGCAACGGTTTGGAGCTGGAAGGAGTGTATCTTTGTGCCCCAGACCTCTCTGTACCCCTGGAGGACACCGACGAGGTCGCTTCCATCGGCCTTTCTTCCCACGTAGAGTATCTGCTTCGCGTTAGACGCCTCACCGTCGGGCTTGAAGACGTACCGCCCCGGGTTCTTTTCTACAAAACTGCACGCCGCTCCGAAATCGGTGAATGACCACGAGGGGAGGGTTGGTACGCCGTGTGCCACGAGCTCACCTTGCCCGAATGCGCGGTCATCCTCGAGCCGGTCAGTGTATGCGGTACCGCCGATGACGCGCTTCCCCGAAGCGCGTAGCTCCGCAGCAGTAGTACCGTACCCGAGCGTGTCGTCGAATATCACGACATCGGCCCAGTCAACGTCAGCTCGCCAATCGCGGGTCTTTTCGATGAATCCGTCACCAATGTCTGCGTCGCGCTCGTCCTCGATAGCCATCCGCACCGAAGCACCCTCACGTGCACACTGCCACGCACAATCAACACAGAGGCCGCTATGGGAGACGAATAGTATCGTGTGACGACGTTCCATTGTATACTTGTACAGCATAGCACAGCATACATGGAAGACGTACATCCACCTAAAAAGATAAAGATTGCTCTGGTGCCGGGAAAGGGGCGTGGCGTCATCGCCACGAGCCGCATTGAGCCCGGTGAGGTGGTTGAGCGCTGCCCCATTCTGGTCTTGCGTGATGGGGACGTAGCGTTTCTCGAGCACCAGTCCGATACGCTGAAATACTACTACCTCGAGCAGACACTGTTTAACCGGTCGTGCGTTATGTTTGGATATGCGTCGCTCTACAACCACAGCACCGAGCCCAATGCTGAGCTCGACTACAGCGACGATCCCCACGACCACACGGTGTTTATCTACGCGCTCCGCGCTATAGAACCGGGGGAGGAGGTTGTGTGGAACTACGATGCTGCTGCTGCACAGCAGGAATTCCTCCCGCTCACGTACCTCCCGTCGTAGGTGAACCGGGTGGGTGTATACTACCCCTATGCGCGCAGCCTGGGCGGTGCAGGGTGTAGGGTACCTCGTGCTGATTGCGGCGGTGTGGTACCTTGTAGCTATACGGCCGCAGGGGCCGCCCGGTGCTGTACCCGCCCCAGGCATTGCGACGGACACACCTGAACAGAGCACTATGCCACTCCAAAAGACCTCCCAGCTCACGCTCCGGTCTCCCGCTTTTCCCCACGAAGGGCTCATCCCCGCGAAGTACACCTGTGACGGGGACGATGTGTCGCCGCCGCTCGCCGTTGACGGGCTACCAGCAGGCACCGTATCGCTCGTCCTCATCGCCGACGATCCAGATGCACCGGGCGGCACCTGGGACCACTGGGTCGCCTTCAATGTACCTCCTACGACGAGCCGCATCGGTGAGGGTGAAAAACCGCAGGGAACTGCGGGGAAAAACTCATGGGGCCTTGCGGGGTATGGCGGCCCGTGCCCTCCCTCAGGCGAGCACCGGTACCTCTTTCGCCTCTATGCACTCGACACCTCGCTCCGCATCGGGGCAGGAGCGGCAAAAGCGGCAGTGCTCGAAGCGATGCAGGGTCACGTGCTCGAGAGCTCAACCCTCATGGGGAGGTATGCGCGACCGAAATCGTAGTATGATAGTAGGGGGATTCCCCACGCCCCAGGGCAAGGTCGCCATGCCCGCGACGAATAAGCGGTACGTGCGGGTGCGCGCGAAAGTAAGGAGCAAACGTGAGCGTATAGAGTCTGTAGGGGAAGACCGCTTTGTGGTGGAGGTCTGTGAGCGGGCAGAGCGTGGGGTAGCAAACGCGCGGATACGGGAGCTTTTGGCTCATGAGCTTGCCTGTAAGCCCGAAGCGCTTCGCCTTGTTACCGGTGCCACAGCGCCATCGAAACTGTTCCTGTTACTAACTAATGAATAGGGTATGCATACAAACATAAAATTCACCGGGGTTGCGCACGATGATGCGCTCCGTGCGTACGCAGAGGAAAAGGTTGGTACGGTGGCAAAGCTGCTCGACGGTGCAGCGTATGAAGCGGCTATCTGCAGCGTCGAACTGAGGCGTGATGCGCACCACCAGAACGGTGACGTGTGCTACGCGGAGGTGACGCTTGAGGCTGAGGGCAAGGTGTACCGGGTGCAGAAAGAGGAGCCGTCGTTTGAGAAGGCTATTGATAAGGTGAAGGACGACCTCCGCGAACAGCTCCGAGAAGCGAAGCAGCGTCACGAGCACCGGTTCCACAAGGGGACGCAGCAGATTAAGGCGGAGGTTCGGGGGTTGTAGGTGTGTGGTGGCAATGGGTAGCGGTGGATTTCGCGCTTGACGGGCAGTGCCGCGGGTGTACGCTTGAGGTGGTATTAACCTAGAGGAGATATCCGATGAACATCTCGGGGTTTTATCGGGAGCATCTACACGCCCCCCTCTGTGCGTTAGGTTTGATGGCCGGTTGGAGCATCGTCCTCGTCGGCAATGCGATGTGGCAGCTGCGCGACTACGTGCCGCCAGCACGGCCGGAGGTCGTTACCCCGGTTATCGTCGCAGAGCCTGCCGTGGCGCAGGTCGAGCAGAAGCGGGCACCGCAGCAGGAGGGTCTGCATGATTGATGGAGGAGTATAGCCCCCGCACCACGCGTGCGGGGCTGCCTTGTGGCGTTGACCTTATGCAGCACACCATAACCTGTAAAAGTGTGCTACTATGCTGACGAGCCCACCGCCCAGCGGTTATCGCCCTTTCACAGCGGTAATTGGGGCTGAGGCCGTTTAGGCACGGTAGCAAGCAAATTGCTTTGCTTGCGTGCAGATCTCAGGCTCGGAACCATGCCGCGAAGCGACAGGCGGGAAGGGGCCGAAAGTGCTTAGTGTCTTGTGAACGGAGCGAAACAAGATGGTTAGCAGCTCGTAACCGATTCCCAATTGAACCGGTGTAAGGTACATTAGAAGCAATGGCCCTATCGTCTAACGGTTAGGACATCGCCCTTTCACGGCGGTAATCGGGGTTCGATTCCCCGTGGGGTCACCATTGACAGCTAGCACTGATAGGGTTGCTATATAACCTTCTAGAGCTAGCACTAAAAGGGTTAGTTTCCCTGAAACGTCACCACCTAGAGAACTGGTTCGAGTACTCGAGAAGGATCATACAATGAGTATTACGAGATTACCACACCACGTGTTTGGTAATTAAACTGTACTTATCCCCGTTTCTTCTTATCCCCGTTTCCCCCGTTTCTGTGACTGTGCCCGATAAACTAATTGCCGCCGACATTGGGTCGGCGGCTGCATATCATCTGCCTATCGATTTTGGTACGGTGAACATTCGCTGCTCCTCCGTACCACTTCCATCTGCGTGAAGGAACGGAATCTCAAAGGAGTCATGGGTGAGCGGAACCACGTCGAGTATAGGGAAGGGAAGCTCGATCTGGCGAACCGGGAGCGTACCCATGGCGAGTTCGCGAAGGTTGATGCGCGTGCATGCGCCCTTAATGATCTCGGTGAGACGCAAGGAGTCCTCCATGACATCATACACAAACTCTAGAAATGTCTTTGCACCGGGGGAAATATCCACTCCCAACAGGTATACCTTACCAAGCCTATGAGGGAGTATGACATTAAGAGTTATGGTGCAGGTCGACAACTTTCCCGATTTATACTCTGCGTACAGAGTATATTCGATCACCAGCTCCGGCTTCCAGCCTCGCTGACGTTGCTCCGGATCTGCGTATCTTCGGAACGTGTAGTCGAAACTGACGCGCTGCTCCTTAAGTGAGGATATGCGGATCGTGCGGCGAGAGCCATTGGCGAGGACGTCGGTGATCCGTATCTCTTGCACACCATTCACCATATTTTTCCCAGGCATATACGACCCTCTTAAGTACTATGTGACTGAAATAAATATATATTATAACTTGATTTCTGTCAAAAGTATCGCTATAGCTAAGTATCCACATCAAAATAATATCCTACACCCTGCTGTGCGGTGCAATCGTATGGTTCCACTCCCTGCAGAAGTCATCGCGCATGAATTAAGCTGTACTTATCCTCGTTCCCCCATCAAGCCAACGCCCTTGGTGGTGGGTGTCTGACTTTCGAGCAAAAGCTAACGGTTGGCTAGTTGAGATAAGAAAAGAAATGAGTTTGTAAAAGTAACTGCTCACACCCTCCACAGCCCGATGTCGGTGTCATTGCGAGAAGCCGACCCGCCGGGAGGCGGCGAAGCAATCCAGGATCGTGTTCGCCATGGTACCGAAATTCCGCTCATATCATGGACTGCTTCGCCTGCGGGCTCGCAGTACCCATTAAAGGGACGAGTCAAGCGGA
>CAZMPG010000012.1:0-30176 GCA_964568345.1 uncultured Candidatus Saccharibacteria bacterium
TATCCGGTGGTAGGTATAGCACGGTGCGAAAAATGCACAACCGACGCTGTGTGCCAGGGGCGTGCGCTGGTCGCGCCATTGTGTGGGTGCGTGCTTCCCGCTATAGTACGGACATGGTTGGCAAGAAGGTGGAGGAGCTGTTTCGCGAGGCGGTTCGGCGCGCATGTGGCGAGCAGTGCGTCGGTACGGTTGAACACACCCCCGACAGCGCGCACGGTGAGTACGCCTCCTCGGTCGCGCTTGGCTGTGCGAAGCGCGCGGGTCTCACACCGCGCCGGTGTGCAGAGCAGATCGTGGAGGCGCTTGAGAAGCCTGCGTGGGTTGATCGCTATGAGGTAGCGGGGCCAGGCTTCATCAACGTATTCCTTGCGCGGACACTCTTCCGCGACACCCTCGTCGAGGCTCTCGGTGCGGGGGAGCGGTGGGGTGCGCACGGGGCACTCGCGGGCGAGCGGGTGATGGTCGAGTACACCCAGCCCAACCCCTTCAAGCCATTCCACATTGGCCACCTCATGAGCAACACGATCGGCGAGTCGCTCGCGCGGCTCTACGAGTTTTCGGGGGCCGAGGTGCGCCGCGCCAACTACCAGGGCGACGTTGGTCGCCACGTCGCGATGTGTCTCTGGGGGCTCGCGCGCACCGGCGGCGACCCGAGCTTGGTAGCTGACCTCGGGAAAGCGTACGTCGAGGGGAACCGAGCATTCGAGGCGTCTCCCGATGTGCAGCGCGAGATCGTCGCGTACAACAAAATGGTGTACGAACACGCGCCCGAGGTCGCGGAGGCGTACGCGAAGGGTAGGGCTGCTTCGCTCGCACACTTCGAGGAGCTCTACCGCGTGCTCGGGACGCGGTTCGACCACTACTTCTTCGAGAGCGAGTCACAGGTTCCCGGGCGTGCGATGGTCAAGGAGGGGCTCGCCCAGGGGGTGTTTGTGGAGAGTGATGGGGCCCTCGTATTCCGGGGCGAGGAGCGCGGGCTCCACACCCGCGTCTTCCTCACCGCCGAGGGGCTCCCCACGTACGAAGCAAAGGAGCTTGGGCTCGCGGAGCTCAAGGAGGAGAAGTGGCCCTTCGACCGCTCGATCACGGTGACCGCATCGGAGCAGGACGAGTACTTCAAGGTGGTCTATACAGCGCTCGGTGAACTGCGGCCTGCCCTTGTGGGGAAGCTCCTCCACGTGCCGCACGGTATGATGGTGCTCACGACGGGGAAGATGAGCTCGCGGAAGGGCAACGTGGTGACCGGCGAGTCGCTCATCGCCGACATGCTCACGCTCGCACGGGAGAAGGTCGCGGATCGTGATTTGCCCGCCGATGAGAAGGAGGCGATAGCGGAGGCGGTTGCGGTCGCCGCTATCAAGTACTCGGTCTTGAAGCAGCGGGTCGGCAAGAATATCACGTTCGACCCGACAGCGGCGCTCTCGTTCGAGGGGGATTCGGGCCCCTACCTCCAGTATGCGCATACCCGCGCGGTGTCGCTCCTCGCGAAAGCGCGCACCGCAGGCTTCGCTCCTGCAACGAGCCTTGCCCCGCACGGGGTGAGCCCCGTCGAACGGCTGTTCCACCGCTTCCCGGAGGTGGTCGTGCGCGCGCGCGAAGCGCACGAGCCGCACCACGTGACGACGTACCTCGTGGAGCTTGCGGCAGCGTGGAACAGCTGGTACGCAGCCGAGAAGGTCCTCGATGGCTCGCCCACCGTCCCCTACAAGCTCGCTGTGGTGGATGCGTTTCGCCTCACTATGCGTAATGGCCTCTTCCTCCTCGGCATGCGGGCGCCCGAACGGATGTAGCTTCCATTGTCGCAGGTGTCGCAAAGGTGCTACAGTAGCCGGTATGGCAGTGGAGCGAGAGAAAAGGGAAAAGGGCAAAGAGAAAAGAGACGCTGCGCCTGCTGCGCAGGGTGCGTCGCGTGACGAAAAGAGTGAGACGGCGCGGCGTGAGGAGGAGGTGCTCGCGTTCTGGAAGGAGCGGGGCATCTTTGAAAAGTCACTCACGAAAGACGCTCCCCAGGGCGAGTTTGTGTTCTACGATGGACCGCCCTTTGCTACTGGATTACCGCACATGGGGCACCTTTTGGGCTCGAGCATCAAGGATGTGGTAGGGCGGTACAAGACGATGCGCGGGTACCACGTACCGCGCCGTTGGGGGTGGGACACACACGGCCTCCCTATTGAAAATATTGTCGAGAAGAAGCTCGCCCTCACGGGCAAGAAAGACATTGAGGCAATGGGAATCGGGCGCTTCAATACGGAAGCCCGGAAGACCGTGCTCGCATACGTTGACGACTGGAAGCAGTATGTCGAGCGTATGGGGCGGTGGGTGGACTTCGACCACTCCTACAAGACGATGGACAACAGCTACATTGAGAGCGTGTGGTGGGCACTCAAGAAGATACACAACGACAAACGCCTCTACGAGGGAAAGAAGGTCCTCCTGTACTGCCCACACTGCGAGACGCCGCTCTCGAAAGCGGAGATTGCGATGGACAACAGCTACAAGGATGTGACGGATGAGGCGGTGTACGTGAAGTTTGTGTTAGACGAGAGAAAAGAGAAAGGTGATAAGAGAAAAGAGAAAAGCGTGCGAGAGGTGTTCGGGGTACCAGATGATGGGGTACCGATATTCATTGTGGCGTGGACGACGACGCCGTGGACGCTGCCGGGGAATGTGGCGCTTGCCGTTGGTACGGATATCGAATACTCATTGGTAGCAGTGGAGTATTCTCTGGGGGTACGTGATCTCGGTGCGGATAGTTCATACCTGCCTCCCGAGGAACTTCCGGATGACCACCATGTCATTGTCGCCCGTGCGATGCTGCCGTCGCTGCGAGAAAGAATGGTGCATCGGGCGACGCTTCGGGAGATCGGTACGTGCACCGGTGCCGACCTCATTGGTCTCTCCTATGAGCCGCTCTACGAGGTGCCGAAGGCGCGTGCGGCAGGGAGCGAGAAGGTATGGACCATTCTGTCGGCAGACTTTGTCACGACCGAAGAAGGTACCGGCGTCGTGCACATTGCGCCCATGTATGGCGAAGATGACTACGAGCTCGGGAAAGCGAATAATCTCCCCACGGTGCAGCTTCTCGATACGACCGGTACCTACAATGACGATGCGCCCGAGCTGGTGCGCGGCAGGTACTACAAGAAGGGCGGGAAGCAGGTCATAGAGGATCTGAGCGCACGCGGTATCCTCTTCACACAGCACGCGTACACCCACAGCTACCCCCACTGCTACCGCTGCGGTACCGCGCTCATCTACAATGCGCTCACGAGTTGGTTCATCGACATTCAGGCAGTGAAGGAGCGTCTCATTGCGGCAAATGAGGAGGTGAGCTGGTACCCCGCGCACCTCAAGCACGGACGCTTCCGCAACATTGTCGAGGGTGCACCCGATTGGACCATCAGCCGCAACCGCTTCTGGGCATCGCCGCTCCCCATCTGGAAGCACGAAACAACGGGCGAGGTTACCCTCGTGGGGTCGCTCGACGAGCTCCGTGCTCGTACTAAAAAGAGCGGCAACCGCTACCTCACCATGCGCCACGGCCGCGCCGAGAGCAATGACCAGCGCTTTATAAGCTCGCGCGCTGACGACGACAATCACCTCACCGAGGCGGGAAAAGAAGAGGTGCGTGCCGCGGTTCCAGGTCTTGCGCAGCAGGGCATCACCCGCATCGTGACAAGCCCACTCGTGCGCACCCGGGAGACAGCGGATATGGTTGCCGATGCGCTCGGCATTGCGCGGAGCGATGTTGTGGTCGAGGACCGTTTCAAGGAGTGGCAGCTCGGCGTCCTGTCGGGTAAGCCAGTTGGCGCGCTCCACGACGTGTGTGCAAGCTACGAGCAGCGTTTCCATACGGTGTGCGCCCCCGGGGCGGAGACCCTCGCGGATATGAAGCAGCGCATCGGCGCAGCACTCTACGACCTCGAAGAGCGGTACCAGGGCGAGACCATTCTCATTGTTGGTCACGAGTACACTTCATGGCTCGCTGCGTGCGTTGCTGCGGGGGCTCATGTTGCCGAGTCGATTCGGATTCGCGGCGATGCCGACGACTACGTCGCGAATGCAGAGGTGCGGGTGCTCGATTTCGTACCACTCCCCCACAACGAGCACTACGAGCTCGACCTCCACCGTCCCTACCTCGACGACCTTCCCCTCGTCGCTCGTGACGGCGCACGTCTCGTGCGTATCCGTGAGGTGGTGGACTGCTGGGTGGAGTCGGGTCTCATGCCGGTTGCCTCTGAGCACCACCTTGGCGAGGCGTTTGGCAGACCGGAGCGGTATCCCGGTGATTTCATTGCGGAGTATATCGCACAGACCCGTACGTGGTTCTACTACATGCACGCGATGGGCGTACTCCTGTTTGATGACCCGAGTTTTAGGCACTGTGTTTCGACCGGCACGATCCTCGCCGAGGATGGGAGTAAAATGAGTAAATCGAAGGGCAATTTCACCGACCCGCTCAAGAACCTCGACCGCTTTGGCGCTGATGCGCTCCGCCTCTACCTCTTGGGATCGGTCGTCATGCAGTCTGAGGATATGAGCTTCAGAGACGAGGAGCTCAAAGATGTGCACAACCGATTCATCGGGATTCTCTGGAATACGTACAAGTTCTACGAGATGTACGTGGGCGGGAGAAAAGAAGAAAGAGAAAAGAGAGAAGACGTCAGCATCCCCGCGATGCAGGCGAACATCCTCGACCGATGGATCCTCACCCTCCTCGAGGGGCTCGTGACCGAGGTCACCACGTACATGGACGCGTACGATACCGTGCGTGCGGTGCGTGCCCTGCGCGAGTTTGTGACCGACCTCTCGACCTGGTACATCCGCCGATCTCGTGACCGCTTCAAGAGCGAAGACGTGCAGGATCGCGCGGCAGCGATAGCCACGACCCGCTCTGTGCTCCTCACGCTCGCAGAGCTCCTAGCGCCGCTCGCCCCCTTCATCGCGGAGTGTATCTACCGGGGAATTGGCGGGGAAGCGGAGAGCGTGCACCTTGCTGCGTGGCCGGCACCTGTACGCGAGGCAGAGCTCGAGCTCATAGGGCGCATGGCGGAGGTCCGACGGCTTGCTTCGCTCATCCTCGAGGCGCGGCAGCGCGCTGGTATCAAGGTGCGCCAGCCGCTCGCGAAGGTAACGGTGCGCGGGGTGGCGCTCGAGGGGGATAGTGAGCTCCTCGCGCTTCTTGCTGACGAGGTGAATGTGAAAGAAATCATGTTCGGGGGCGCTTGTGATGGGGAGGTGCTGCTCGATACCGAGATTACCGACGAGCTGCGGCGTGAGGGTGACATCCGTGAGCTCGTGCGGGAGGTGCAGGACCTGCGCAAGCAGAGAGGGCTCCAGCCGCACGAGCGCATTGCCCTGACGATCGAGCCAGCCTACGAGGCACTGGTTGAAGCGGCGCGCCGCGATCTCGCTGCGAAAGCGGGTGTTGATGTGGTGCACTATGAACGTGTGGTCGAAGGTGCGACATACGCACGGTCCGGCGAGCACGCCCGCCTCGCGATCAGGCGGGTAGATCTCGAGGTTTAGGATTGAGGAGGTTGAACCTCCTAAATTTAGGAGGTTCAACCTCCTCAATCCATGTACCACCTCCACACCACCCCCGCGTACGTGCTCCAGAGCTACCCCCACGGCGAGTCGAGCCGCGTGTACAAACTCTTCACCCGTGAGCTCGGCCTCCTCTACGGGCACGGGCAGGGGGTTCGCGAGCTCAAGAACCGCAACCGGTACGCACTTGCTACCTACCGCCTCACCGAGGTGACGCTCGTGCGGGGGCGGGAGGTGTGGCGTCTCACCGGGGCGCGGGGAGCTGGTGCCCACGCATCGCTCCCGACGCGCCGCGTGCTCGACCTTGTGGGCAAGCTCGTGCCGCTCGGGGACCCGGTTCCCACCCTTTTCGACCTTGTCCGCGCCGGTGTTGAGCGCAGCGTACCGTACGAGGGCAGCGTGCTCGAGCGGCTTCTCGTGCTTCGCATCCTCGACACCCTGGGCTACGTTGCCCACCCGGTGCGCGACCCAGTGCTCGTGTCATTCCTCACCTCGCACACCTTTACCGACGACGTGCTCATGCACGTCGAGCAGGAGCAGGAGCGCGTAACTGCCGCCGTAAACAGCGCCCTGCGCGAAGCATTCGCGTAGCATGCTATACTTCCTGGTGTATGACCGGGGAGGAGAGTAGCGTCGAACGCGTGAAGCGCAAGCTGTATACGCGAAGTGGCAGCTCCACGCTGCACCCGCGGCGCACGCTCCATAGTGAGGAGCACGACGTCGTGCAGCGGTGGGACGACCCCCAGGCTCCGCCACCCACCCAGTCGCCCGAGGAGGAAGCCGAGCACCTCCTCGAAGAGCTCCGTGCTGGGCATCTCCCTGGCAGTGGGGAGCCGGTCCCGGTCCCCACCATCCTCGCCGACGATCGCCTCGAAGCTGGCGCGGTGCGGGTGCGCGAGGAGCGGCGCACCACGACGCGCATCATCACCGCCATCTTCGTCGCATCGCTCTGTTTTTTCGTGATCGCAGCGGGTATCGCTGGCTACTACCTCGCTGTTGGGAAGAACCAGGTAAGCTGCGACAACCTCGTACTCGACGTGAGTGGGCCGCTCTCCATAGCGAGCGGCAAGGAGCTCGTGCTCAATATCGGCATCCTCAACAAGAACAGTATTCCCCTCCAGTCGGCAGACCTCGTCCTCGACTACCCCGAGGGTGCGCGGAGCGCCACGAACACCTCGCTCCCGTTTGCCGCAGCACGTGAGAAGATCGGCACGCTCGAGCCGAACGAGCGGGTGCGGACCGACGCACATGTCGTGCTCTTTGGCAAGGAGCAGACCGACCAGACCATCACGGTAAGTGTCGAGTACCACATCCAAGACTCGAGCGCGATGCTCCACTGCGAGCAGCCGTACCGCATCGCCATCGCCTCTTCACCGGTGCTTCTCTCCGTAGACGGGCTCGAGGAGGTGTCCTCTGGCCAGGAGCTCACCCTCACCGTTACGGTGCATGCGAATGCCGAAGAGGTCGTGTCTGACATGCGCCTCATCGCCGACTACCCGTTTGGCTTCACGCTCGTGCGCGCAGACCCGCCGCCGAAGAACGGGAAGGATGTGTGGGAGATAGGCGATGTCGCGCCGGGGAGCTCGCGCACCATCACGATCCACGGTGTCGTGCAGGCACAGTCGGTCGAGGCGCGGGAGGTGAAGTTTCGCCTCGGGGAGAAGGATCGCAAGGATGAGCGGGGGCTCGCAACGACGCTCCAGGCGGTCGAACACGCGCTCTTCATCGCGCGGCCGTTCTTGGCGCTCGACCTCAAGGTAAACAACGGCGCGGGGCCCGACATCACCGCGCCCCTCGGCGGCGACCTCAATGCGGAGCTCCACTGGACCAATAAGCTTGCCGACCCCCTCTACGACGTATCTATCGAGATGGTGCTCCCCAGTGCGCTCGTGGACCGCGCTTCGGTGCGGGTCAAGAACGGTTTCTACCGGTCGGTTGACAACACGATTGTGTGGACACCGCAGACCGACGATTCGCTCCGTGAGGTTGTGGCCGGTGCGGAGGGAGACCTTGGCTTTTCACTCACGACGGTGCGCCCTGAGGGCACGAGCGGTACCACGAACCCCTCGCTCGACCTCGCTTTCACCATCCGCGCGAGCAGGGTGAGCGACACCGTGCCGGTGCCGCAGACCCTCGTCGCGCAGGCGAAGCGCACGGTAAAGTTCCTCTCGGTCCTCACGCTCCAGCCGAGCATCTCCTACACGACCGGGCCCTTCACAAACACCGGCACTCACCCGCCTCAGGTCGACAAGGAGACGACCTACACGATCACGTGGGAGCTCACCAACACGACGAACGATGTGGATGATGTCACCGTCCACGCCGCTCTTCCCGTCAATGTGTCCTGGCGCAACGTTATCGCCCCTGAGGGTGAGCAGCTCACCTACAGCCCGGTGACCCGCGAGGTGACGTGGACGGCTGGTAGGGTGCCGGTAGGTACCGGGTACCGGGGTTCGCGGAAGCAGGTTTCGTTCCAGGTCGGCCTCATACCGAGTATCACCCAGCTCGGGGATGCCGCGGCGGTGATCGAGGCGCCGAAGGTATCCGGCATTGACCACTTCACCGGCAGTGTGCTAGAACAGACGCTACGGCCCCTCACGACCGAGCTTACGAATGACCCGTACTTTCCTGGGGAGCGTGGTGATGTGCGCTCATAGATTGTGCGAAAACGCTGTACCCGTATCGTCTTTCATTGCATATGGCAACACCCTCGATGGATACCCTCGTAGCGTTCGCGAAGCGGCGCGGCTTCGTGTACCCCGGTAGCGAGATATACGGTGGTTTTGTCGGCATCTACGACTACGGTCCGTACGGCGTTGAGCTTGCGAACAACATCAAAGCCGCGTGGTGGCGCGCAATGGTGCAGCTCGAGGACAACATCGTCGGCCTCGATTCCGCCATCGTGACGCACCCGAGGGTGTGGGAGGCTTCCGGCCACGTTGGCGGCTTCTCCGACCCGCTTACCGAGTGTCGTGTGTGTCACACCCGCTCCCGTGCCGACCATCTCATCGAAGCGGCGGGGGGCTTTGCGGATGAAAAAATGTCCGTCGAGGAGATCAATCGCGTGTTTGATGAGCTGCGCGAGAAGGTCACCTGCCCGAAGTGTGGCGCGCGCGACTTCACCGCAATCAAGACCTTCAACCTCCTCGTGCAGAGCAACCTCGGCAATTTCAGCGAGGATTGGCGTGCCGACCCCACGTACCTGCGCGGCGAGACATGTCAGGGCATTTACCTTAACTTCAAGAACGTCGTGGATACGACGCGGGTCAAGGTGCCGTTTGGCATCGCGCAGATAGGTAAGGCGTTTCGGAACGAAATAGCCCCGCGCCAGTACATTTTCCGCAGGCGCGAGTTTGAGCAGATGGAGATGCAGCTCTTCACGAGGCCTGAGGATGCGCTTCCGCTCTACGAGGTGTGGCGGCAGAAGCGCATGCAGTACTACCTCGACCTCGGTTTCTCACCGGAGAACCTACAGTGGCACGAGCACGAGCACCTCGTTTTCTACGCGAAAGCAGCATGGGACATCGAGTATCGTTTCCCGTTCGGCTTCAAGGAGCTCGAGGGTGTCCATGCGCGGGGAGACTACGATCTCTCGCAGCACACGACATTCTCGGGTGCCGATCTCTCGTACGCCGATCCGGTGTCGGGCGAGAAGTACCTGCCGCACGTCGTCGAGACATCGGTCGGCCTCGACCGCACGTTCCTTGCGGTATTGACCGAGTTCTATGCTGAAGACGAGCTTTGTGGTGAGGCGCGCACCGTGCTCCGCCTGCCGTACCGCCTCGCGCCGATCAAGGTCGCGGTGTTTCCGCTCCTCAAGAACAAGCCGGAGCTCGTTGCGAAAGCCCGCGCGGTGTACGACAGCCTCAAGGGTGTGGTGCGCGCGGAGTTCGACGACAACGGCAACATTGGCAAGCGGTATCGCCGCCAGGACGAAATCGGCACGCCGTACTGCGTGACGATTGACTTCGATACACTCAAGGATGATACCGTGACCGTCCGCAACCGCGACAGCGGGGACCAGGTGCGATATCCTGTCGCGGCGCTTGCATCACGCGTATCTGCCTAACGCGTGTATCCCAGACCCCATATACGAGTCCCGTATACGTACGCACTCCATTCACCCACCCTATGTCCCAGCGCATCTCCCTCACCACCACGCTTCCGTACGTGAACGCCGACCCGCACGTTGGCCACGCACTTGAGTTTGTCCAGGCAGACGCCACCGCCCGCTACTACCGCGCACGGGGCGATGAGGTCTTCTTCAACACGGGCACCGATGAGCACGGGCAGAAAATATTCGACAAGGCGCGTGCCGCAGGGGAAGACGTGCAGGCATACGTTGACCGATATGCTGAACGGTTCAAAATGCTCCGGGAGACGCTCGACCTCTCGTACGATGCATTCATCCGTACAACCGACCCGACTCACGTCGCTGCGGCGCAAGAGTTTTGGCGGCGCTGTGATGCACGGGGCGACATCTACAAGCGACAGTACACGGTAACATACTGCGTCGGCTGTGAGCTCGAAAAGACCGACAGCGAGCTCGTCGACGGGGCGTGCCCGATCCATCCCACGACACCCCTCGAGCACTACGATGAGGAGAACTATTTCTTCCGCTTTTCGAGGTACACAGAGCCGCTCCTTGCGCTCTATAGGGAGCGTCCCGATTTCGTCGTTCCGCAGAGCCGCCTCACCGAGATCCGCGCTTTCGTCGAGCGCGGGCTCCAGGATTTCAGCATTTCGCGGGTGAAGGAGAAGATGCCGTGGGGCATACCGGTGCCGGATGACGAGAGTCAGGTCATGTACGTGTGGTTCGATGCGCTCGTCAACTACCTTTCGACCCTAGGGTGGCCCGCCTCCGCCGAGGCTACGGCGGGCAAAGCTGGCTCATTCTACGACTGGTGGCCCTCCATCCAGTTTGCGGGGAAAGACAACCTTCGCCAGCAGAGCGCCATGTGGCAGGCGATGCTCATGAGCGCGGGCGTAGCGCCGAGCAAGCAGATATTCATCCACGGCTTCATCACCTCCGGCGGGCAGAAGATGAGCAAGAGCATCGGCAACGTTATCGACCCGCTCGAGCTCGTCAAGAAGTACGGCACCGACGCGCTCCGATACTATCTCCTCCGCCACGTACACCCCTTCGAGGATTCCGACTTGACGCACGAGCGCTTCCATGAGGTATACACGGCGCACCTCGTGCACGGCCTCGGCAACCTCGTGTCTCGGGTGATGAAGCTCGCAGAGACGCATCTCGACGCGCCGGTAGACGTACCGGAAGGCGGTACGCTACCCGATGCATACGTTCGTGCGCTCGAAGCATACGAATTCAACACCGCGATGGACTTCGTGTGGGAGCGTATTGGTGCGCTCGACCTACGTATGACGCAGGAAGCTCCCTTCAAGCTCGTCAAAACCGACGTTGCGGCGGGGAAGCGGATCATCGCGGAGATGGCGCGGGAGGTGTACGCGATCGGCTACCTGCTCACCCCCTTCATGCCCGCGACTGCCCGCACGATCATGGAGACGGTTCGCGGGAACAGAAAGCCGATCAATCTATTCTCGTACGTCTTGCGTGCGGAGACAGAGACATTTTCTTTGACTGGTTCCGATGCGACACTTACGCACGCGCGCAGAGGAACGGACCTCGGTGGTGCTACACACCGCGATACAGGGTAAGCACATGGGCACCCTCTCTGGTGTTGCCATCCCGCGTGCGGTATCATGCCACCATGACCGTACGGCAGATCATACATGCAGTGCAGGGCATCGTGGCGAAGCACCTCGACCGTTCTTACCACGTCATTCTGTTTGGCTCGCAGGCGCGTGGGGATGCACGCGCGACGAGTGA
Source organism: uncultured Candidatus Saccharibacteria bacterium (assembly GCA_964568345.1). GTDB lineage: Bacteria > Patescibacteriota > Minisyncoccia > Phycocordibacterales > UBA12088 > UBA12088. The sequence goes on from CAZMPG010000012.1 coordinate 11,399, forward strand.
CGTTGACATCGGGATCGTGGGTGCGCATGCGGTGCCGTGGAAGGCGCACCTCGCCATCCGGCGCGAGGTTGAGGCATTGCGTACACTCCGTCGTGTTGATATCGTTGACCTTATGTCGGTGCGTGGTGCGTTTCGTGCCCAAGCGCTTGAGGACGGACGTGATATTACGCTATCGGTGTAATGATAGTATGCACAAGGAACCACTCACATCATTCATAGCATCGTGCACGCAGTTCGCATCCATTCTCGATGAGGCGTACACCGTGGCAAACCGTGATTCCGCCATCAAACGCTTTGAGATGACCGTTGAGCTCGCGTGGAAGACGCTTCAAAACATACTTGCGGATGAACGTATCGAATGCCGTTCTCCGCGCGGGTGCTTTGAGGAAGCGTTCAGGCTCGGTCTGGTGAAGGACGACCCGGTGTGGCTCGATATGCTTGATACCCGCAATCTCACGGTGTATACGTACGATGAGAAATATGCGAATAAAGTATACAAACGTCTCCCCAAGTATCTGAAAGCGCTGCAGCGGCTGTGCGCCGTCCTTGAAGCCCACCGCTCGCGGTGACTGCCTCCGCGCACGTCTTGCGTGCAAAAGAGCGTGAGTGGACACGGCGTGGGCGAGGCGGAAATCCAAGACAATGTTCCCGCGGAAGGCGCTCAAGATTGTTGGTTGTATGCAGCCGTCATTTTGCGTTTGCGTCCTAACACTACGGTATGCAGTTTATTGACATCCACACCCACGTAAACCTCGCGGCGTTTCGAGAGGATCGGGACGCGGCTATTACGCGCGCGCTCGGTGCGGGGGTGCACCTCATAAACGTCGGCACCCAGCTTGCTACCTCGCGCGCGGCGGTCGAGCTCGCCCACGCGTACCCGGGAGGTGTGTACGCAGCAATTGGGCTCCATCCTATCCACACGTCGGCGAGCTTCCACGACACCGATGAGCTCGGGGAGGAGGGAAAGGCATTCACCTCGCGTGGCGAGGTGTTTGACCCCGTGGCGTACCATGTGCTCGCGGCAGACCCCAAGGTCGTTGCTGTAGGCGAGTGCGGGCTCGACTACTACCGCAATCCTACCGACGACGAGCGCCGTAGGCAGGTTGAAGCGTTTGAAGCGCAGGTCGCGCTCGCAAACGAGGTGGGGAAGCCCCTCATGCTCCACCTCCGGAGCGGGAAGGGGGGCAATGCGTACCGGGATGCACACGCCATCCTGAAGCGCTCCGCGAAGGTGCGCGGCAACAGCCACTTCTTTGCCGGGTCGCTCGACGACGCGCGGCTCTTTTGGGACATGGGCTACAGCACTTCCTTCACTGGTGTCATCACCTTTACAAGCGACTACGATGAGGTCATCCGCGCGGCTCCTGCCGACCTCATCCATGCCGAGACTGATGCGCCGTACGTCGCCCCGAAGCCCCACCGCGGTACTCGCAACGAGCCCCTCTACGTCGTCGAGGTGGTGCAGCGTATGGCAATGCTGCGGGGGGTCGCCGAAGCGGCGTGGGGAGAGCAGCTCGCACGCAACGCACAAGAACTTTTCGGCATTGCTGCGTAAGCGTCGTGGGCGTGTCACATGTCCTTGCGAGTCTGCTGGTGTGTGGTAGAGTGTGCCCACATTATTGGTAACAGTGTTGTGTATGTCAGAGACAACGCATGAAGACAAGGAACTCGTAGCATATGAGCTCGGGTACCACCTTGTGCCATCGCTAGGTGAGAGTGACCTGGCGCTTCGTGTGAGCGAGCTCGTCGGCATTGTCACCGTACAGGGCGGCACCCTCCTCGCCGAGGGGTACCCCCAGGTGCATACCCTCGCCTACACGGTGCGCCGCCTGCGGGGCGGGAAGTGGGAGAAGTACGCCACCTCATACTTTGGGTGGATGCGCTTCAAGGCGTCGCCGGAGGCGCTTGCCGAGGTCAAGGAGGCGCTCGATCACCACGGATCGGTGGTGCGCTACCTCCTCGTGACGCTCAGCGCCCACGCGCTCGCCGCAGAGTTTACGCCGCGCCGCCTGGAGGGTGGCGAGGTTGCGGTTGAGCCGAAGAGCCTCGTGCAGAAGCGCGAGGCAGAGAAGGGGGGAGCGGTGGTGGAGGAAGAGCTCGACAAGGAGATCGAGGGACTGCTCCACTAGAGGTTTCCGGCTTTCGGTGTATACTGCGTATATGTACCTCAACAAAGTATTCCTCATCGGCAATTTGACCCGCGACCCGGAGCTCAAGTCGCTCCCGTCGGGGGTGCAGGTCGCTTCTTTCGGCATGGCGACGAATCGCGTGTACCGCGACCGCGATGGGAACAAGCAGGAGTCCGCTGAGTTCCACAACATCGTCGTCTTCAGCCGCCAGGCTGAGCTGTGCGCCCAGTACCTCCGGCGCGGTAGCCAGGCCCTCATTGAGGGGAGGCTCCAGACGCGGTCGTGGGAGGTGGAAGGCCAGAAGCGGTACCGCACCGAGATAGTCGCCGACCGGGTGCAGTTTGGCGACAGGCGGCAGAGCGATGGCGCCGCGCCCCAGACCCCCACGAGCGCGCGTTCGCCCGAGGCGAGCAAGCCAGCGCCGCGGAACGACGCCATCGAGTACCCCGAGGAGGACATCAACCCGGCAGACATCCCGTTTTAGGAGCACGGTAGAACACATAACACCATGATTGAAAAACCAGCAAAGCAGAAGGATCGCCCGAGCGTTCGGTACTTCGACTACAAGGACGTAGAGACGCTCAAGAAGTACCTCAACCCGCACGGCCGTATCGTCGGCAGGAAGCACACACGCCTCCAGGCAGGGGCGCAGCGCGCGCTTGCCCAGGCGGTAAAGCGGGCTCGCTTCCTCGCACTCATCCCGTACGTAGCGAAGTAGGAAAGCAACAACACCCCGCAAGGGGTGTTGTGGTGTACGCACCCAGCCCAAGGGAAGGCTAGGATGGTGTACGAAAACGCCCGTCGTAGGTTAGCGACAGGGTGTTCGTGGCTACGCCTTCTCGACTCGGCCGACGTACTGCTCCGTCTCGGTATTGACTTCAACGACGTCCCCCGTATTGATGAAGAGGGGGGCGGTCACTGTCGCGCCGGTCTCGAGGGTCACCACCTTCGTTGCCCCCTGCGCGGTGTTGCCACGCACTGCAGGCGGCGCATCGGTGACGCGGAGCTTGAGCTTGATGGGTACCGCGACGCCGATGATCTCCTCTTCGAATACGAGCGCCTCGTACTCGTCTTTCGGCCGCAGGTACTTCGCGGCGGGGCCGATGAGGTCGCCCGAAAGGGAGAAGCGTTTGCTTGGATTTCCTGATTCGTGGAACCAGTACTCACCCTTGCTCGCATAGATGTACACGAGGGGTTGCGTTTCGAGCTGTGCCTCCTCCGCCTTCTCGTTCTGGTGGAAAGAGTACTCCACCACCTTGCCGCTCTTCACGCTCTTGAGCTTCGTCTGGTTCACCGGCTTGGTCGCCTGCATGCGGAATACGTGGTGCGAGAGCACCTTGTAGGGTTCGCCGTCGTACACGATGACCTTGCCGGTCGTGATGTCGCTGTAGGAAAGCATGGGTTCTGTGCGGTGGCATTGTACCGAACTTCTCACCGCCTGTACAGGGTAACCTCCACGCGCTGTGTGGCGTTGTAGGAGGCGAGAGGGTATGCTGCAGACATGAGGTACGCTGAGAGCGACATGGGTGGTGCGAGCGATGAAGTAGTGCTCGCGGCGTCGGTAGACGACCCTGAGCAGTTCGTGCACCTCGTGCGGCGGTACGAAGCCCCCTTTCGGAGGAAAGCGCGTACCATCGTCCGTACGAAAGAGGATGTCGAGGACGTCGTCCAGGAGGCGTTTACAAAGATCTACCTCAACGCCGCCCGTTTCAAGCAGGTACCTGGGGCATCGTTCAAGAGCTGGGGATACACGATACTCGTACATGTGGCAATTTCGCGGTACCGCACCCTCGCGCGTGAGTGGGGGCGCACCGCACCGCTTACCCCGGAACACTACGAGAGCCTCCCCGATACGCATGACGTCTCCTCCCACCTTGAGGTATCCGACTACGTGCTCTCCGTGCTCGCTCGAATGCCGGAACACCTCGCGCGGGTGCTCGACCTCCACTTCCTCCGCGAGGTGCCCCAGCAGGAGATAGCGGCAGCAGAGCAGGTGAGTGTCGGCGCTATCAAGACCCGGGTACACCGTGCAAAGGCACTCTTCCGCGACCTTGCGAAGCATGCACCGTACTATGAGTAACCATCACGGCATGTACACAGCAGAACACACCATCATGGCTCGCGTGCGGCGTATCCACCGCATGCGCCTCGTGCTCGCAGGCAGGGCCCTCAAGGTGTCTGGCCTTCTCCTCCTCTCCGCCGTGCTGTGCTCCACCGTATCGGTCGCGCACGTCATAGCCAATATGCCGTCGCTCGCGGCGCCGCGGGCTCTCATGCGATTTACCCTCGATGCACTCATGCACACCGAGCTTATCGTGCACCTCCTCATCGTTGGTATACTCATCGCGGCGTACCTCCTCGTCCGCGACACGCTACGGACATTTCTCCCCCTGCTCACCGTGCGAAACCACGGCTCAGTGCGGGCGTGAAGCTTCTAGCCCTCCCGCAGCTTGCTGCGGATCTCGCCAAGGAGCGCATGGGAGACCTTCGGGTTATCGTGGAGGTACGTGCGGGACGCATCGTAGCCGCGGCCAAGCTTCTCCTCGCCAAAGGCGTACGAAGCGCCCGATTTCTGCACGAGCCCGTACTTCTCGCCGAGCGCTAAGAGCTCGCCCTCGTGGGAGATGCCCTCATTGTACATGAGGTCGAATTCCGTCACCCGGAAGGGTGGTGCGACCTTGTTTTTCACGATCTTGACGCGGTGCCTGCCGCCGACCGTCTCCTCACCCTTCTTGATCTGCGCGATGCGGCGGATGTCGAGCCGTACGCTCGTGTAGAACTTAAGCGCTTTGCCGCCCGGCGTCGTCTCGGGGTTGCCAAACATGACCCCGATCTGCATGCGGATCTGGTTGATGAAGATCACGATCGTCTTACTCTTATGGACGATTGCGGTGAGCTTGCGCAGGGCCTGGCTCATGAGGCGTGCCTGCTTACCGACGTGCTGCTGACCCATCTCGCCCTCGATTTCGTCCTTAGGGGTGAGCGCCGCGACCGAGTCCACGACGATGATGTCTATCTTGCCGGAGCGCACGAGCGACTCGACGATTTCAAGCGCCTGCTCGCCGGTGTCTGGCTGGGAGACGAGGAGCTCGTCTATCTGCACGCCGATGCGCCGTGCGTACTCTGGGTCGAGCGCGTGTTCAGCGTCAATGAAGGCGCAGATGCCGCCGCGTTTCTGTGCCTCGGCTATCGCATGGAGCGAGAGCGTCGTCTTGCCGCTCGATTCCGGCCCGAAGATTTCGATGATGCGACCGCGGGGGAAGCCCCCAATCCCGAGCGCCCAGTCGAGGCCGAGGCTTCCCGAGGGAATGGCATCCACGTCAGTTTTTGGCTGCTCGCCGAGCGTCATGATAGCTTCTTCGCCAAACTTCGTCTTGATAGCCTTGAGCGTTGCGCTTATTTCCGCGCGGTCACTCGCGCGGGGTGGGGTGGGTGCCTGCACATTGGCCGCAGCTGCCAGGGATTCTGTCGGTGCAGCATCCCGTACCTTGGTTCGTGCCATAAGGGTGTCTAGTTACTCGTGGTTAATGCTCACGTGCGGCGCCGGCGGGCGTCCGTAGAGCTCGATGCGCTGCGTCGTGTGGTACCCGAAGCGGTTCTCCGCCTCCACGAGCACCACCCCGTACCCGGAGGGTGTCACGAGCTTCTCCTCAAATCCCCCCGAGGTGTCGGTGGTGATCGGCCTGCCGTTCACGAGCACGCGGGTGGCGTCAGACACCTTTCCCCGTATTGTGGTGAGCGGCTCGGTGACCGTTTGTCCGGGGGTTGGCGTGCGTACGACCACCGAGGGGCCGGCGAAGAGCCGGTGCGCAGCGTACGCGCTGTACCCTGCGACGAGGGAAAAGAGGGTAATCGTTGCAATACGGGCGTGGGAAGTAGCGAGCATGTGTAGGTGAGGTTACTCGCTCCCCGAGGTTTCGGGCGCATCGTTGAGCACCCCACGGGGCCGGTTTGTGCCGTCAGAGCCAGCGATGATACCGCGCTCTTCGAGCTGATCCATGATCCGTGCAGCGCGCCCGTACCCAACCTTGAAGCGGCGCTGGATGAGCGAGGTCGAGGCCTTCCGCTCCTTCATGACGAACTCCCGCACCTCCTCGTAGAGGCCATCAGTATCATCGTCGTCCCCGACGTCGTCGAACGATATGCTGCTCGGAGCACTGCCTGTTGTCGTCGCACTCGCCTCTGCCGAGGAGAAGTCAATCGGCGTGCCGAGCACATAGTTGTTGTGCTTTGCAAGGAATGCCGCCACCTTCTTGACCTCTGCGGTCGTAAGGAAGGGCGACTGGATGCGGCGCGGCTTCGCCATATCGCCAGAGAGGTAGAGCATGTCGCCCGCGCCGAGGAGCTTCTCCGCCCCGGGCTGGTCGAGGATGGTGCGCGAGTCAATGAGCGAGGCCACCTTGAGTGCGATACGGGTCGGGATGTTCGCCTTGATGAGGCCGGTGATGACGTTGACGCTCGGGCGCTGCGTCGAAAGTACGAGGTGGATGCCGACGGCACGACTCATCTGCGCGAGGCGTACGATGACCGCCTCGAGCTCACGCGGGTATGCAGTCATGATGTCGGCGAGTTCGTCAATGAAGACGACAATGTGGGGGAGGAGCTCAGGGAGCGTAGCCGCATCCGCGTCCTTCTGCTTTCGCTTCTCGTACGCGGCGAGCGCAGGAGCCACCACCTCTGCGTGGTAGCCGCCGATATCCTGTACCGCGTGCTCCTGGAGCACGTTGTAGCGGCGATCCATCTCCTTCGCGGCCCACTTGAGGGCGAGGATACACTTCTTTGCGTCGGTGATGACCGGCGTGAGGAGGTGCGGGATGCTGTTGTAGAGCGTGAGCTCGACCCGCTTCGGGTCCACCATGATGAAGCGGAGACGCTCAGGGCCGTTCCGGTAGAGGAGCGAGGCGATGAGCGAGTGGATCATGACCGACTTCCCCGATCCGGTGGTGCCGGCGACGAGGAGGTGCGGCATCTTACCGATATTTGCGTAGTGCGCCTTGCCCGCAATGTCCTTCCCAAGGGTCACAAAGAGCGGCACGTGGGAGTCGGTAAACTCCGGCGAGGAGAGGAGTCCCCCGAGGCCGACGATTGCCTTGCCGGTGTTTGGCACCTCGATGCCGACGAGCGACTTCCCCGGTATTGGCGCCTCGATACGGATGGGGGAAGCGGCGAGCGCAAGCTCAAGGTTCGACTGGAGCGCCACGATCTTCGAGAGCTTCACCCCCTCGGCTGGCTTGAGCGAGTAGCGGGTGACCGTCGGCCCCACGATGATCTCGTCCATCTCGACCGGTATCTTGAAGTGGAGAAGCGTACGGCGGATCAGGTTTGCGCGCGCTTTCGTGTCCCCCACGTTGGGCTTTCCGCGGTCAGACTCGAGGAGGGAGAGTGGGGGAGGGGTGTACTCGCTCGGTAGCTCCACGGGCTGTGGGGGGTGGGAGGTGTCGCGCTTCCCCTCCTCCTCGAGGAAGTTGTCGAGCGTTCCCGTCTCTTCAGCCGCTGCTGGCTGGCGGGTGGAGCGGGTAGCAGGTGGAGTGGGCATTGGTGGCAGTGCCCCAGGTGCTTCAGGCTCTGCGTCGTTCTCAACACCATCTACTACTTCCTCAGTAGGGAGTGGCACATCGCCATGGTCGTCGGATTTCCGTGGCATGAGGCGCGTGAAGAGGGAGACCCAGAGACTTGCGTCGAACACGAGGAGGAGTGCAATAACGAGGCACCCGACGAGGATGACGAGCGATGCGAGCGTGTCGAGGTAGGCAACGAGCGGGTGTGCGATGAGTCTCCCGAAGAGCCCCGCATATTCTGGTGCGAGAACAGAGGCGACGCCGAGAAGCGATAGGAAGAGGAGGAGTGCGCCTGCGGTGCGCACGTGTCGTGGCGCCACATCGTCCGGTACGGTGGTGAAGAGGGAGAGCCCCCATGCGCCGATGAGGAGGGGGAGCGCGAGGTACCCCACCCCGAAGAGGTAGTACACACCCGCATAGAGCTTCTCGCCGGCAACACCCGCCATGCCGAGCGCTGCAAGCACGAGAAGAATAGCGGTCACAAAAGAGAGTGTGCCCACGATGCGCCGGACGGTCGGGTGCTGGAGTGTCTCGCGGGCGCGTGCTACAGGATCGTCCGTATCATCCGCCACACGTTTCTTTGCTGGAGAACGAGCCATAGAACGAGAAATATGGTGTCTCTAGTATACCACACCATTAAAGAGCGCGACCCTTTCCCGCGGCAGGTAACCATCCACCCATTCCCAGCACTACAGCCACAGCTGCTTTGGTCGTCATCGCGAGCCCCCGCCTGCTGCGTGACCGCAGGCGAAGCGACCCACATCTGGTTTGCTTCGCTCGCGCTCGCGATGACGCCCGATCGGTTGTGCGTGGACGGTAAGTCTCAGGAGCGGATGCGTAGTTCCTGGCGACACATCGGGGCGCACGTCGCAACGTTGCGGACACATGTCCGGTAGCTATACTTACCGTACGACGGACAATCAAGGACACTCGCTATAAAAGCCACGTAAGGAGAGACAAAAGACATCAGTATGCACGCACACACGGACACCGTACAAAAGGTCAAAGACGCATCAGAAAACATCGGTAGTGAATTGCCATACGGTACAGAAAAGGACAAAACGTGTGCAGCGTATGTCCTTGGCAAAGCGACACGCATCGCCGCTGTCACCCTGCGAGTCTTTGAAAACCGCGAGGGCATAGCGGACCCGATCCGCAGCCAGCTCGAAGAGACGGCTATCGGACTCGTCCGTGCTGCGGTGCGTGTACGCACCGAGTCGCTCGCTTGTGTCATGGGCGCACTCGAGCTTGCGGCCGTGCTCGAGTGCGTGGCGCGTGCAGGTCGCGTGGGAGAACATACCGTAAACACACTGCTTGGTGAGATAGAGTCGCTCGCATCGTTCGTACGGGCGGTGCCGTGGGGTGAGCGGACGCTCGATCCGTCACTCTTCGCGCTCCACACCCCCGACCTCACGCGTGAGCATCCGTCGGCATCGTCGCGCTCTCAGAGACAAGAAACAGACATCGTCGCGTACAGGGAAGGCGCAAAGCAGCCGCACAGTGACCGAGGTTTGACCGATACAAAAAAGGACACTACCGTGGAATACAAAGGACGCATTGACCGTGCCGTGGCAGCACAGAAGGACAGGAGGGCTTCGATACTCGGTATCCTCCAGAGAAAGGACAAAATATCGGTACGGGACGTGGTAGACGTCATAAAAGACTGCAGTGAAAAGACGCTGCAGCGCGAGCTCCTCGCGCTCGTCGCCCAGGGTGTCCTTGTAAAGGAGGGTGAGCGTCGCTGGTCGGTCTACCGGCTCGCGTAGGGTGCGCGGGACCATGGGCCACGGACAAAAGAAGATAGCGATCACGAACTGCGCCCCACCCACCACATCTATAGTCCTTCGTCGTAACTGCTCACACCTTCCATAAACAGCCCGGTGTCGTTGTCATTGCGAGAAGCCGACCCGTCGAGAGGCGACGAAGCAATCCAGGATCGTGGTCGCTGTGGTACCAAAACACCCCTCAGATCATGGACTGCTTCCCGCCATGCTCTGCTCGCGGCTAAAGGCCTATGGGCTCGCAGTGACAGCGCGCGGAGGGTGTGAGCAGTTACATCTACATCCCTTCGTCCATTGTCCCGTATTCTGCCCCGTGTTCCGCACCAAACATTGACTTCCCGTGGATATATAACGTAATAAAAAGCACCCCGTAACACCCCGCTGCATCCTACGTCTTCCATGGTAGAGCTGTCGAAGAAATGCAGGGCTGCGCGCTTCCCTGGGTACCAGGGTTAGGCAGGGAGAGGGGCTTGCTCTACTGAGCGAGCTTATCCACACGGGCTATTGCGTTACGACGGGTTTTGGCTAATACTAGTCACTGAATCGCGCGTGCGGTGGCGTTGCTGGTAGGGAGGAGAGGTGCGCGGGCACGTTGACACACCATATATACGGTTACGACATGACGGGGCACATCGCCCTGCGACGGCTGTGATACCTCATAGCCGCGCGTAGCGCGCTGTCCCTACTAAAAAAGTGATTGATAACATACAACAATAGTAGTTTGTACGTACTGCATGACCCTGTCCTGCCCCGTAGGGGGTATCTGGTTGTAAACGGTAGATACGCGGTCCTCATTCTTGTCGCCAACAGGCCCGTGCACAACGGGTGTTGGTATAGTCAGGCTCGCGTCGGTGTAGCTCAGGAAAGGTGCTCGGTCTCGGAGAGCATCGAGCACCTTTTCCCGAGTGGGCACCGGCACTCGCCCGCCGCGCCTTAGTAGTGGGCGGGGAGAGCGGATTATCAGTGGCTGGCAGCAGTGCTAGCCATACAATTCTCTATCTCGGGTTTACTAGCGTTACTAGCTAACCTGACCCCGCGGTAGGGATAACTTATTAAGCTATGACGAAAGAGTTAACACTCAACAAAGTCGCTGCGGCGCTCGTCGGCGTAGCGATGGCGGCAGGGCTCGCCTTCGCCTTCGCGGCGGAGCGCGCGCACGCTGTATCGCTCGCGGAGCTCGTAGATATCTTTATCGCGCTCGACATCATCCCTGCTGACAAGGCGGATGAGGCGCGCGCAGAGCTCGCGAACGAGGAGAAGACCACGCCGGCAACTCCGGCAGCAGCAGCTTGCAACTTTACTCGCAACCTCAAGACCGGTGACACCGGTGCTGATGTCATGGAGCTCCAGAAGCTCTTGAATGGCAAGGGCTACACGGTCGCAATGGCCGGCGCTGGCTCGACCGGCATGGAGACCCAGTACTTCGGTCCGGCAACGGCAGCAGCGGTGAAGAGGCTCCAGGAGGCATTCGCTTCTGACATTCTGACCCCGCTCGGCCTCACGGCCGGTACCGGCTTCTTCGGTGCTTCGACCCGCGCAAAGGCAAACATGCTCTGCGCGCCGGTTGTCGTTCCTCCAGTAACTGGAGATGACGATGACGACGATGACACCACCGTCGGTGACGATGATGATGACGACGACACGCTCTCGGGCGGTGAGGCTTCGTTTGGCGATCTCAAGCGCACCAACGCTCCGTCTAGTGTTGATGTTGCTGAGGGCGAGGATGAGGTGAAGGTAGCTGGATTTGAATTCGATGTGGACGATGCAGATGCTGCGATCAAGCGCGTCTACGTTCGCTTCGACGAGACCAGTGAGGTTGCTTCACAGAAGCCCTGGGATTACTTCGAGTCCGTACAGCTCATCCTCGGTGACGAGGTAGTTGCCGATATGGATGCAAGTAGTAAGAGTGATTGGGAGGACCTCTCAAGCAGCAATGCATACGAGCTCCGTTTCACGGGTCTCGACGAAAAAGTTTCTGCTGACGAGACTGCCGAGCTCTACGTTGCAGTGACCACGCTCGGAAACATCGACAGCGAGGATGCCGATGCGGTGTGGGCAGTGTCTATTCCCGACAATGGAATCCGCCTTCGCGATGGCGCAGGCATTGATTCAAATGTTGGTGATAGCGATGTAACACGCAGCTTCAATCTCGAGGAGGCTGGTCAGGGTGAGGAGTTGAAGGTCTCCCTCAACACCGCAAATCCCAAGTCATCTATCGTCAAGGTTGACGAAGACGACTCAACGGATGGTGTTACCGTGCTCGTATTCGACCTCAAGGCAGAGGAGAGCGACATGGAAATCACAGAACTTCCAATCCTCTTCAGCTCGGACGACACTGACGTCGCGACCGTTCTCTCGGACGTAATGCTCGAGGTTGATGGTGAAGCTCTCGGTGAAGTTGACTCAAATGGCGTTGGTACAACCACCACATTCGAGTTCGATTCAGATGAGTTCGTCATCCCTGCAGACACCAAGGTGACGGTGAAGGTTATCGTTGACATCAACAAACTCACCGGTAATTACGCTGAGGGTGCAACCCTCTCCGCGGAACTTGGTGACACTGAGGTAGATGGCATCGCCGCTGAGGGTCAGGATGTCCTCGGTAACGGCGACAAGACCGGCACCGCAATCGGCGAGGAGCACCAGCTCATGACCCAGGGTATCTTCGCAGAGATTGTCTCAATCGATGAGGTGAAGACCGCTGGTGACAGCAATGCCGATGATGTTGGTGACTTTAAGGTCAAGTTCGACGTCACCGCGTTCGAGGACACGTACTACATCAGTGCGACCACCACGGCGGTATTCGACTTCGACGTTGAGACCGGTAACGGCACCGCTTCCACGACGGAGACCTCTGCTGCGTCAGCCGCAGTGACCTCAACCGCGACGAAGGAAGGCAATGCCTACCGGATTGATGACGGTGAGACCGAGACATTCACGCTCACGGTCACGATCAACCCGAGTACGACTAGCTACTACCGAGTCCAGCTCAACAGCATTGATTTCGGTGATAGCTCGACCGATACGACCAACCAAACGGCACACACCGTGTCGCCCGAGGAGGACTTCGAGTCTGATAACCTCTACCTCAACGCCTAACCGCGAGCAGGTAGTGGTCTAAGGACTTGGGTCCTAAGTCAAGCAAAAACCGCCCCTCCGGGCGGTTTTTGCGTATCGCACCGCCGATCAGAATAAAGGTACCCGGTCCCTTTTTCTTGGTATTCCAAAAAAGGGACCGGGTACCTTTTTATGATAGTATGTAGGTGTATGGGGAAAGTGCCTCGCGTTGATGTTGGTGACCTGGTGTACCATGCCTGGAACAGGGGAAATGCAGGGGGCCAACTCTTTGTAACCAACAAGGACTACCAGGCATTCGAATCCTTGCTTGTCGAAGCGAGAGTGTTTACCGACATGCGTATACTGGCGTACTGTATCATGCCAAACCACTGGCATTTTGTCCTTCATCCCAGGAAAGACGGTGATCTTGGAAGATTTTTTCATTGGCTAACACTCACGCACACACAGCGTTGGCACGTAGTACGTAACTCCGTTGGCATGGGACACATATACCAGGGGCGATACAAGTCAAACATGTGCGAGTCTGATGAACATTTTCTCCGCTTGGTACGGTACGTCGAAAGAAACGCATCTCGTGCAGGGCTAGTTGGAAGAGCAGAGGAATGGCGTTGGTCAAGTGGGTGGGTGCGATACAACGGGACACCACAGCAGCAGTCAATACTTTCCGAATGGCCAGTTCTTGAACCGATAGAGTATCGCAACATTCTCAACGAAGTCGAACCAGAAGAAGACCTGTCCACTATTCGTAACGCCCTCACGAGAGGGAGTCCGTACGGGTCAGAGGCGTGGAGTAGCTCGATGGTGGCTATACACAGGCTCGAATCCACCATTCGTCCTCGCGGACGTCCCACCGCAGGAGAATAAAGGTACCCGGTCCCTTTTTTGGAATACTGACCAAAAAAGGGACCGGGTACCTTTTTTCTCTTGCAAGACGACAAGAAAAAGTGTACAGTCCTCATATAGCCCCGAAGACAGCAGACGTGCAGCGCAAGCTGCTATAAGCTCTGCCGAGAGGTGTCTCACCACGCGAGCGGTCGGTCCGTGTGGCTTCGGTGGCTCGTTACGAGCCATTTTTTTCGTATGGCAGTTACCAAACAAAAAAAGGAAGTGGTGCTCGCGGGCGTACGTGAGGCGCTCGCCGGTGCGACGTCGGTCGTCTTTGTACACGCGAAGGGTCTCCCCGTTGGCGAGACGCAGGCGATGCGCCGGGCGCTCCGTGCGAGCGGCGTGTCGTACCGCGTGGCAAAGAAGACACTCATTGCGCGTGCGCTCACCGAGCGCGGCTATACAGGCGAGCGGCCGGTACTTGCGGGCGAGGTTGCGCTCGCATGGGGGGCCGACCTCGTCGCGCCGGCGCGCGAGGTGCAGGAGTTCGCCAAGGCATCGAAGGACAAGGTATCGATCGTTGGGGGGGTATTCGAGGGGCGGTACATGAGCGCAGCCGAGATGCGCGACATAGCGTCTATCCCATCGCAGCAGACGCTCTACGCGCAGTTCGTGATGCTCATCAATTCGCCCATTCAGCAGTTCGTGATGGCGCTCGACCAGATAGCGCAGAAGCGTGAAGCAGGTGCGTAGGGGGGTAGGACATCCCGGTGGTGATGTGGGGTATATCATGCCCGGTTAACCCACCGTATTGCCGTTGCGAAGTGATCCTGGATTGCTTCGTCGCCTCCCGCAGATTTGCTTCTTGCAATGACATTCACACGGGAAGGTGTGCGGAGGGTGTGAGCAATTACCCGCCGCAGGCGGGACTCGCAGTGAATATGCCAGGTACATGGTTTGTTGAGGTGATATTACTAAGCACATAACAACACACAGATATGTCAGACGAGGAAACAAAGGTAGCAGCAGCCGAGGCTCCTGTAGAGGTTCCGGCAAAGTTTAAGACTCTCGTGGAGCAGGTGGAGACCATGAGTGTTCTTGAGCTCCATGAGCTCGTGAAGGTGCTCGAGAAGAAGTTCGGCGTGTCCGCTGCGGCGGTTGCCGTTGCCGCACCTGCGGCAGGGGGTGCAGCCGCGGAAGAGGAGAAGTCAACCTTCTCTGTCGAGCTCACCGACGGTGGTGCGCAAAAGATCGCCGTCATCAAGGTGGTGAAGGAGGTCCTCGGCCTCGGCCTCAAGGAGGCGAAGGATATGGTGGACGGCGCCCCGTCGGTCCTCAAGGAGGGCGTTGCCAAGGAGGAGGCAGCGGAACTCAAGAAGAAGATCGAGGAGGCTGGCGGCAAGGTAACGCTCAAGTAGAGCTCTCCTTTTCACAACAAGCGCCCCTCCAGGGCGCTTGTTTGTTGCGGAAGAACCCGTATCGACCTTTGAAACCGAACACCCTAAGGTTCAGGGTCTACGGCAAAACACCGTACTATGTACGGTCAACTGTTCAGGGGTGTCCCGGGTGGGGTACAATGGTGCACCATGGAGTACGTGAGTAAGCTGCTCGGATCTCCCGCACGGGTGAAGCTCTTGCGTCTCTTTCTCTTCAATCAAGAGCGTACGTACGACCGTGACGACGCAGCACAGATCGCACGGGTGGCGACCGAAGCCACCTCGCGGGAGTGTCAATCGCTCACGCGGGCCGGCGTCCTCGCCCGGAAGTCGTACTTCAAGGAGATGGTGCGTCCTGGCGACGCAGCGCCGAAGCGGCGGCGTACGGTGGGGTGGACGTGCGATCTCCAGTACCCACATCGCGAGGCGCTCACGCGGTTCCTCCGCGACACGCTCTTCCTCACCGAGGCGGACATTCGGAAGCGGTTCCGTGGCGTCGGTACCGTGCGTCTCCTCGCTATTTCAGGTGTGCTCGTCGGTGAGCGGGAGCGCGGCATTGATCTCCTTATCGTTGGCGACCGACTCAGTACGGAGCTCGTGCGGAGCGCGGTGCGCGCGCTCGAGGCGGAGTGTGGGCAGGAAATACGTTACGCCATCCTGCTCACCGATGAATTCCTCTACCGCCGCCGGGTGCGGGATCGCCTCGTGCGGGACGTCCTCGACTACCCCCACAAGCTCCTCATTGACCGTGTTGCGGGGCAGTAGGCGTGTCGATGGTTGGTGTGGAACGGGACTACGGACGGTGGGCACAAGGCTGTGGAAACGAGCGAACTAAGGACTACAGACAATTAGAACGACACGCAGTGGCTTACTACCATCCCTTGTCTATTGTCCATAGGCCCGTATCGTCTTTTCTCCTTGCACTTTTCACTTTTGTCTCGAGCTGTATTTGACAATCAGGGTGAACCGTATATACTGGCGCGTACCGAGATGGTACGTATGGAGCACCTTTTATAGGACCGGGATAGGCGATCTTTTTGGTGGCACCGAGCCACGGAGACCGCCTAAGGGGCGGTTATTTGTCTCTCTGTCACACGGCTTTCAAGGAGTGGTGTGACAGGGAAGCAAGGGTGCTGCGGTTGTCAGAACTGGACGTTGACAATCGAATAAGCGGGAAATGCTCACGGGCGTGGTGCCTGTGAGCAAGCAATGTCGTTCGCGTCGCGTGAGAGCGCGAGGCGGGCGGCGAAGCACACACCTGTCCGATAGCGTTAGCGTTTAGCGCATCGGACAACAACGCTTGTCGCATCATGGTGCTCATGATGCTCAGGGTTCGTATACGGATACCGTATACGGAGCAAGCAGCTCTGCTGCTTGCGATACCCGAACCCCATATACGAGTCCCGTATATGGTGGCGAGCATCGTACGCAGCATGATGCGACAAGTAGCGGTTGTTAGGTTTCCTGACAGGAGACCTAAGGGCATACGGTGGATGCCTTGGCTTGAAGTGGCGATGAAAGGCGTGGCACGACTGCGATAAGCTTCGGGGAGGTGTCTAGCAACCTTTGATCCGGAGATTTCTGAATGGGGAAACCCGGCCGAGTAAACCTCGGTCATCATCGCATCACACGGAGTGTGATGCGGTTAAGTATGAGTATTAAGAATGGGAATGAGTGACCAGCCTTCAGCTGGTACGCAACGAAGTTGCGACTCATACCTATTCTCGTCACTCATTCTAAACCGCATCGCGCATCGCGCGATGCGATGAGGCATACCCAGGGAATTGAAACATCTTAGTACCTGGAGGAAAAGAGACCAAATCGGTATTTCCTGAGTAGCGGCGAGCGAAACGGAAGGAGCCCAAACCGAGCACATCACACTGTGTGTGATGTGAGAATGAGTGACGAGTATGAGAATGAGCGCGCGTCTCATGCTCATTTTCAACACTCATTCTCGCGTCGCACCTAGCGCGATGTGCTCGGGGTTGTAGGGCAGTGGCGTCAGCAATGAGGAGAGTCAAAAAATGTATTCGTTAGCGGAACGCGCTGGAACGCGCGGCCCCAGAAGGTAACGGCCCTGTACGCGAAAACGAATACGTCTCTCTTGTCACTGTTCCTGAGTAGCGTGGGACACGAATAGCCCGCGCGAATCCGGGTGAACTAACACCCAAGGCTACATACACTTCAAGACCGATAGTGAACTAGTACCGTGAGGGAAAGGTGAAAAGCACCCCGGTGAGGGGAGTGAAATAGAACTGAAACCGTATGCTTACAAGGAGTCGGAGCGGACGCATCACACGGAGTGTGATGCGGTTAAGTTATGAGTATTAAGAATGGGAATGAGTGACCAGCCTTCAGCTGGTATGCAACGAAGTTGCGACTCATACTCATTCTCGTCACTCATTCTAAACCGCATCGCGCATCGCGTGATGCGTCCGTGACGGCGTGCCTATTGAAGAATGAGCCGGCGAGTTTGCGCACGCGGCTTGGCTAAGGGGAGACCCCCGGAGCCACAGCGAAAGCGAGTGTGAATAGCGCGACCAATTGGTCGTGTGCGCAAGACCCGAAGCGAGGTGAGCTTACCATGGGCAGGGTGAAGCGACTGTAACAGGTCGTGGAGGCCCGCACCGGTTGGCTGTACGACACCATCGGATGACCTGTGGTACGGAGTGATAAGCTAATCGTACCTCGCAATAGCTGGTTCTCTCCGAAATAGCTTAAGGGCTAGCGTCACGTGTTCCTGCTGGGGGTAGAGCTCTGGAAGGTCTGAACAGGGAGAAATCTCGTCAAACCTATCAAACTCCAAATACCAGCAATCAAAAGCGTGGCAGTCAGAGTGTGGGGGCTAAGCTCCACTGCTCGAAAGGGAAACAGCCCAGATCGCCAGTTAAGGTCCCTAAATCCATGCTCAGTGCATCGCAAGGAGGTGGAGTTTCTGTGACAATCAGGAGGTTGGCTTAGAAGCAGCCATCCTTTAAAGATAGCGTAACAGCTCACTGATCCAGAGATTCTGCGCCGAAGATGATCGGGGCTTAAGCATGGTACCGAAACTGCGGATTCGTATGCTTCATTGAGGAATATTTGCTCATTACACTGAGACGATACGAGGTGGAGAAAATGAAAGAGTGGATCGCAAAAAGAAGGACCGTCATCCCATTTGTAATAGCCATTATATTTGGAGAACTCCTACCCATCCTGCAAGGGCGTCACATGACGCCGCAAGATTGGTCTGAGCACACTATTACAGTACTTATCGCCGCTGCAATTATCGCGGTGGTGATCGGGAGGATAAAAAAATGATCAAGCGAGGAAGCTCCTCGCTTCCTCAATGAAGCATACGAGTGGTAGGAGAGCGTTCCGTTCTGCGATGAAGGCGAAGGGGTAACCCACGCTGGAGCGTACGGAAGTGAGAATGCCGGCGCGAGTAACCGCAATGCAGGTGAAATCCCTGCACGTCGAAATCCCGAGGTTTCCTTGGCGATGGTAATCAGCCAAGGGTTAGTCGGGCCTAAGGGGATCCCGAAGGGGGGACCCGATGGACAGATGGTTAATATTCCATCACCTCTGTGTGGTGCGAAGGGGGGACGAAGGGTAGTACTTCGAGCGACTTATTGGCTTGTCGTTCGTGCCGTGAGGACGGTGCTTAGGAAAATCCGGGCACCTGCTCTTCGAGAGCGAGTCCAAGCGGAGCGAGAAGCTGGCGGCTTCGGCCAACGGCAATTTGAAGGAGCACACTTCCAAGAAAAGCCTCTTAGCTCTAGCCACACAGAGACCGTACCGCAAACCGACACAGGTGGGAAGGTCGAGTAGACCAAGACGAACGAGTGATTGCTCCCCAAGGAACTCGGCAAAAAATCGGCCGTAACTTAGGGATAAGGCCTGCCGAGCGCATCACACGGAGTGTGATGTGGTTAAGTATGAGTATTAAGAATGGGAATGAGTGACCAGCCTTCAGCTGGTATGCAACGAAG
>CAZMPG010000012.1:30276-30416 GCA_964568345.1 uncultured Candidatus Saccharibacteria bacterium
TTGCGACTCATACTCATTCTCGTCACTCATGCTAAACCGCATCGCGCCACGCGCGATGCGCTCGGCCGCAGCGAAAGATTGCCTAGCGACTGTTTACCAAAAACACAGCTCCCTGCGAACTCGTAAGAGGATGTATAGGG
>CAZMPG010000013.1:0-30211 GCA_964568345.1 uncultured Candidatus Saccharibacteria bacterium
GCTATCAGCTAGTTGGTACGGTACCGGCGTACCAAGGCTATGACGCCTAGGGGAGGTGAGAGCCTGACCCCCACCGATGGAACTGCGACACGGTCCATACTCCTACGGGAGGCAGCAGCCGAGAATATTCCGCAATGGGCGAAAGCCTGACGGAGCGACGCCGCGTGAAGGATGAAGGTCTTCGGATCGTAAACTTCTTTTATGAGGGAGGAAATTTGACGTTACCTCATGAATAAGAGGCTCCTAATTCCGTGCCAGCAGGAGCGGTCATACGGATGCCTCGAGCGTTACCCGGAATCACTGGGCGTAAAGCGTGTGTAGGTGGTACTGTTAGTCTCCTGTTAAAGACCGGGGCTTAACCCCGGGAGTGCGGGGGAAACGGCAGTACTTGAGGGTATGAGAGGTGTGCGGAACTCATGGTGTAGGGGTGAAATCCGTTGATATCATGGGGAACACCAAAGGCGAAGGCAGCACACTGGCATACTCCTGACACTGAGACACGAAAGCGTGGGTAGCGAATGGGATTAGATAATCCTGTCACCGCGCTGACGCGTATGCGGCAGCTATAAATAGTGACAAAGGGTGTCTCCCATGCCGGTGACGGCATGGTGACTATCCAGCTATATCGGCGAAACTCCTCGCGCGTTCGAGCACTACTGGCTCATGCGAGGACAACCCCGAGGGAAGTTTCGGCACACCTCATCATCGTGGGTGCCAAAACCCCGTAGAGACTATGAAGTTGAGTCAAGATAGTTGGTGCATATGCGTGTCGTAACTCATGCAACATGAAAGAAGACAGCAAGTATGTGCCTTTGTCGGATACTGCGCGTGCCGTGATCCTCGGAAGCATCCTTGGTGACGGTTCGCTCAAAATCCAAAACGGGTATCGGAATGCGGGTCTCCAGATTCGTCATTCCGAAAAGCAGAAAGAGTATCTCGTGTGGAAAGCGCGTGCGCTTTCCGAGGTGGCGCGAGAGAAGGGCGTAAGCGTACAGAGACCCGATGGATACAGCCAACGTGAGAAGTGGCGGTTTGTGAGCAGGAACACCCCTGCACTTACCGAGCTCCATCGACGTACACATGTACAGAATCGACTGGTAGTGAAGCGCTCGTGGCTCAATGAGCTGACACCCCTGTCGCTTGCCATCTGGTGGTGCGACGATGGGTCACTTATTGGTTACGGCGCCCGAAAGGGAGTGTTGTGCACTGATGGTTTTACCAAGGCAACGGTGGACACGCTCGCACGCTATCTTAAGGTCGTATGGAACGTCCGCGCGGTGGTCGCCCCCGTGGGGCGAAAGCGCGACGGTACGCACGAACAATACTGGCGTCTGTGGATACGGTCGCAGGAGGAGTTGAAAAAGTTTCTCCGCATCATTGTGCCGCATATCCCTGTTCCCAGTATGCTTGGGAAGGTAATCCTTCTCTACAAAGACCCTCAATTTCAAGAACGCTGGATATCTGAAGTGGTTGAACGAAGCACCTTCCCCCCCTCTGTCGTCATGGCAGAGTACGAGAAGAAGCGTGCACGATGGACCTGTTTCAGATAAAGATATAGTCCGGACTCTGTGGTAACACAGAGAACACAGCAGAAATGACTGTGTCGTAGCTGCGCGTACCACTCCCAGTGGTAGCGTGACGCAGCAACGTAACAACATCAACCCCAGTAGTCCACGCCCTAAACGATCCTCACTAGCTTTGGGGAGTATCGACCCTCTCCGAGGCGAAGCCAACGCGTTAAGTGAGGCGCCTGGGTAGTACGAGCGCAAGCTTAAAACTCAAAGGAATAGACGGGGACTCGCACAAGCGGTGGAGCGTGCGGCTTAATTCGTCGCTAAGCGAAGAACCTCACCAAGGCTTGAAACCTACGGGAACCCACGCAGAAACGTGTGGGGCCTTCGGGCTCGTAGGCAGGTGATGCATGGCCGTCGTCAGTTCGTGGTTTGAATTGTACCGTTAAGTCGGACAACGAACGCAACCCCTGCTGTCTGTTACACGTATCAGGCAGGACTGCCCTTTTTGGGAGGAAGGTGGGGATGACGCCAGGTCCGTATTTCCCTCTGATGCCTTGGGCGGCACGCGCGCTACAATGGGTGCTACAACGGGACGCGACGGGGTAACCCTGAGCAAATCCTAAGAAAAGCATCCTCAGTTCGGATTGAGGTCTGCAACTCGACCTCATGAAGCCGGAATCGCTAGTAATCGCAGGTCAGCCACACTGCGGTGAATACGTTCTCGAGTCTTGTACTCACCGCCCGTCAACACAAGGGAGCTGGGAGTACCCGATGTCCGTATTTATTGCGGCCTACGGTAAGCTCAGTGACAGGGTGTAAGTCGTAACAAGGCACGGGTAGCGGAAGCTGCTCGTGGATTAATTCCAACTGGAGCGTGCAGCACGACAGTGCTTGCACTTACCGGTCGGTTCTTCTCGATCGAGAGGAATGGGTATGCAAGGGAGCCCTAAATCTATGCTAGACACCCGGGAAAGACCGGGGGAGGAATGAGTGGGTGCGCCTCTCGGCGTGCTCGGACGGAACAAAAGAGAGTGACTCTACTAACTAAGACGTGAGCCCCCGCTCATGTCGAGCACGTGCAGTTGAGTACCGTGCTGCTTTCTGGTACCATGGCGCATACGGCGAGGATAGCCGACGTAGTCACAATTGGCTGTACGTGTGCTGGGAGAGTAAGAAAAAGCGCGATTAGCTCAGATGGTTAGAGCGCGTCACTGATAATGACGAGGTCCCAGGTTCGATTCCTGGATCGCGCACCGAGCGGAGCGAGGAAGCGGTCAGCACTATCCGGGGGATAGTGCGTCAGGAATCGAAAACCTTGTGAGCTGTTGTGCGAGTGCGAAGCACGATGCGCAAGAGCCACAAGGTGTACTGAACCTGTAAGGTTCGATTCCTGGATCGCGCACAACAAAGCCCCGCTACGTGCTGTAGCGGGGTTGAACCTTTCTAACCCAACCTAACCTGTAGCAACAACAACCATGCCGCTGTGTACGAGCACAGCAATAAGTACGAATGCTGCTACGATAAGAAACAAAATTCCCAGGCCGAAATGCCACTCAAGCACGGTGCTACTTGTCCTGCTGAAGTACTCGGGCTCCTCCCGCGGGTGGTGTTCTCGGTAGTGAAGCTCGGACCCTACCCACATCACGTAGACAAAACTGCCGAATACGAGCACGAACAGTACCACTACTGCGGCATAGATTGTACTCATGGTAACCCCCTGAAGTCCGGTTGATTTACTGGGTCGACCTTAGCCGCGACTAGCGTCTATTTGGTCAGTGCGGATCCACCCCGCTCCATTTCTTGCTTATCACAAATATTATCTATTGTCAATAGATAAGCAGGCCTGACCCGCCTACACTTCAAAAATACGGCTATACGAGGCGGTATACAGACGCGTATCTATGCGTGCATATTCATAACGATACTTGACGTGAGTTGTGTGTGTGAAAAAGTCGCAGCTGTGTCAGCGAAGTAAGGATTCGCGGCATGCTGCGTTCTCTCCCAAGAGTTTAGCGGTGGAACACGCAGAGTGTTGCCTGGTTGGATGTGGAGATTGCAGACAATGTATGGTGGATCGCCCTGCAATCGCTCCAAGGTAAATGAGAGACCAACCGTAGAAGCAGAGGAATGCCACCGTACCCAACGATCAAGCCCCGCTACGTGCTGTAGCGGGGTTGTCTTAAGACAAGTTAGCGGAGCGGAAGGTGGGTGTATGGCCCGCCCTCACCGATGATGCCGGCGTCGGTGTACGTCAGGGGTATCTGTACACCTGCGGCGTTGACACCGAACACATTCATCGGACGTGGACCACGGAGGGTGCGGACTGCTCCGACGTTTGGGATACGCGATAGTTTAGCAATGTCCTCACCGACCCACCCAAGGTACCAGACGTCCGTGCCGGTATACACCTCCGGCTCAATGACCGCGTACCGTCTCCACCCGCCCCAGACGGGAATGTGGAAGCGTGGTATGAAGCCAAGGAACCACCGAATACCTGCCGTGGGATCCCCCTCGATGACAAGGAGGAGTTCTGTGTCGAGCCCACACACCTCATGGTCGCTAAGTTTCCTGTTGTTCCATCGATGTGTCGTTTGCGGTTCCTCCCACACCGTACCTGCGGCGAGGTACATGAGTGGCCGCATGAGCCAATCTGCGAAGCGGCCGAGAGCCCCGATGGGGCGTACGTATACCTGACCCATCGCACACCTCACGCTTGACCGGTGGAGAGGGAGACGTACATGATTACGCCGAATAAGAGCCACGAGACAATAAAGACAGCAGTCACCCGTATACTCGCGCGATACCGCATCTGCAGTTGTATATACGTGAGGTGTCGGAAGTACCTCGCTGTATGCTGCTCATCGCGGTCTCCATACTCGACTTCGGATGTGAGTAGAAGCGTATATGCAACACTTACGGAGAACGCCACAAGAAGTAGCGCCATAGGGAGAACAGGTGCATGTATAGCCATAGCATACCCAACCTATATGGTAGTGAACGAAACCGCTCTCCATACAAGCACAGAACCATGCCATGGTCAATCATGTGCGCGCCCACAGCATGCTACACTGCTCGTACCCTGTGGAAGTGAGGTGTAAAGCCTCCGCTGTGCCGCAACGGTAAAGCTGGCGAGAGCCAGATGAGCCCGGTCTTCAGGGGACACGATAACCCGAGCAGGTGCGCGTACGCTAGTGCGGTGTGTCCTGCTCGTGCAGGATATTTTTGTATGCAGCGAGAGGGCACGACAGACGAGGCGGTACGCGCGGCGCGAGCGCGTTCGCGCATTATCGCATGGGGTGGCGGTCTCCTCGCGCTCAATGCGGTGCTCGCCCTCGCGCTCCTCTTCCCTACGCCGCAAGGTGGCTCTGGCGCCGGGGCACCTGGGCGCGGTGCCACGTCGAGCGAGCAGGTGCAGGGAGCGGGTGTTCTGCCGAGAGAGCTGCAAGCAGGCACCGCATCGGTTCCTAGCTCTGCCGCTCCAGATACCCCTCCCACGCTTCCGACGCGCACCCCCTCGCCCGTTTCCATACCCGTCCTTACCCCCGGCACGGTCCTCGATGCGATGCGTGCGTACGACGCCACACCGGCAACCTTTTCCTTTGCGACGAGGGAGTACCCGGGCATCGGGAGCTTCGTCGAGGAGGTGAATGGGGTGCGCGAGGGAGGGGGCATGCACTGGATCCTCTACATAAACGGTCGTACCTCCGACCTTGGCGCCTCACAGGCGCAGGTACGCCCCGGCGACCGCGTTCTGTGGCGCTTCGAGCACAACATTTTCGGCCCGTAGCGATTATCCCGGACTTTTACCGACCTCACTACACCTCTATGCCACGCACTTCACCCACACGCCACACGACACCCACCACTTCACGCTTCCCCCTGCTGCGCTCGATGAGTGCGGTGCTCTATGGGCTCCTCGTCGTGCTCCTGCCGACCGCTCTCATTGCATTCGACACTCCGAGCTCTGACGAGCTCCGGGAGCAGGTTGTCGGTGCGCTCTGCGAGCGTGTGCCGTACGCGGGGTGCCCTGCGCCAGAAAGCGGAGGGGGTACCGATGGTGGCACGGGCACTGGCTCGGGCGGAGAATCCACCGGTGGTACAGGTGAAGGCAGTGGGAGCGGTACTACGACTGGCGGGAGCAATGGCACGAGCAGCAATCCCGGCACCGGCAGCACCGGCGGGTCGTCAGGTGGGGGGCAGACGGTACACCTTGCGCTCCGCACGCCGACCCGCGTCGCGGTCGCCGAGGATGTTACCCTTCCGCGTGCGAGCGCGCCCGATGTACCGGTGCAGCCGACCGCGGGAGGCGATGCGATACCCGTCCCCGCGCGGAGTGCGCTCGCACTCCTCATCGCGCTCGACGAGGAGTCTGCCGCATTCGCTATCACCGATCTCGTGTACTACCCGGCATACCACTCGTTCTTCCTCAACTGTATCGAGGTGGCGGGGGAGGGCAAGCTCTGTGGCTCGTGGCAGTTTGCGGTGAACGGCTCATTCCCCCAGGTCGGGCTCGATACGTACCTCCTTGCGTCGGGCGATAGCCTATACCTCTTTTCCGGTACGCAGCGCACGATCGAGGCGCCGAGCACTGCGTACGTCGGTGAGCCGTTCCGCGTCACCGTGTCAGCGTATGACCCGGAGCGTGGTGCGTACCTGCCGACGAGCGGCTACACGGTCGGGGTGCTCATCCCCAACCCGGCGGATCCCTGGAGCCCCACCGAGGTCCAGACGCAGGAGGTGGGGAGCGATGGGGGCGCCATGTTCACCCTCACGGCGATAGGTGACTATGAGGTTGGTATCAAGGAGGACGGCTACTACCCAGCTGCACCGCTGTCGGTAGTGCAGCACCGCTCCGGAGGAGGAGGGGAAAGGGTTAGCCACGAAGCCACCACGACGCCGTTTGACGTCGGTGCTGCGCGCAGGTTCCTCCTCGGGGCAATGGGTGCGGATGGCTCATTCGGGGCGCCGCTCTACACTGACTGGGCGGCTGTCGCGCTCGTGGCGTCTGGCGCGTCATCGAGCGATCTCACGCGGGTACGAAGCTACCTCCTTGCGCACCCGGCTACGTCCACGGTTGCCACCGACTACGAGCGGCGGGCGCTCGCACTCATGGCGCTCGGGGTGGATCCCTACGCTTCGGGTGGTCACAACTACGTGGACGACGTGCGCTCATTCTTCGGCGGGGTACAGCTTGGCGACCCAGCGCTCGTGAACGACGACATCTTTGGCCTCATCGTGCTTGAACGCGCCGGGTACCCAGTGGGTGACCGGGTTGTGGACCATGTTCTCTCCTTCATCCTCTCGCAGCAGCATACGGACGGATCGTGGGAGGGAAGTGTTGACCTCACCGCTGCGGCAGTACAGGCGCTCGCGCCGTACCACGCAGACGCTCGTGGAGCACGGGCGCTCCTGCGCGCCGAGGCGTACCTCCGGGGGGCACAGCGCGCAGGTGGTGGGTTCGGCGACGGTTTCGCGACGAGCTGGGTGCTCCAGGCGATCGCTGCGCTTGAGCAAGACCCCGTAGCATGGCGCTCGGGCGGGGAAACGCCGCCCGACTACCTCGCTTCCCTCCAGGAGCGCGACGGCGGCGTAGGCCCACTGTCGCTCGCCTCGACGACCCGTCTCTGGGCAACCGCATACGCTATTCCCGCAGCGCTCGGGAGACCGTGGCGCAGCTTCCTCGCATTGTACACGCCGACGGGAGAGCAGGGATATGGCAGCATGGGAGCGGTGAGTATGACGAGTACGGAGCGCGTGTTCCCGAGAGAAGCTCCGAAACACGTAGCGGTACCGCGGGCTGCGGCGCCGGTCCGGGCGTCAGCCGCTCACCTGGAGGTTGCAGCGGCCACGTCGTCGGTGGCGTCTTCGAGCACTGCGGCGAAAGACGAGCTTGCCGCAGCCGTACACGCTGCGCCGACACAAGTAGTAGTGGTGCGTGTGCTCGCGATTGTCTTCACGCTCCTCCTTGCGGGCTTCATCGGCACCGCTGTGGTGAAGCGTATGCGGGCGCTGTAGCACACGTACTACGTACGCGCGACCTTGGCTGGCGTCCGTCGCGCTGCGGCGGACGTACTGCCGCTCGGCTGTGCCCGCGCGGCGAGGAGTACGGCGAGGAGCTCGCCCTGGGCCCCGCTCGGGAGGAGGGTGAGCTCACCGGGGCTCGCGAGGAGCCGCTCGAGCTCGAGGATGTCGAAGAGCGTCACGAGAACATCAGCATCCCCCCCGATCGTTTCGAGTGCCGTGCCAACTATCTGTGGCCGCACCATCGCTGCACGGGCAAACTCTACGGACGCTTCGCGCTCAGCCTTGCTCCCGATGACGTTCACCTGGTTTACGCCATCCTGGCGTATCGCGGAGGTGACCTGGCGGAGCCGGTTGACGACCTTCTCCTCGATCTGGTGGATCATCTGCTCGTCGCGGAAGTGCACCTTGCGGATGTAGACCGAGCCGAGGCTGTAGCCCCACGCGGAGGACTCTGGTGTCACCTCCGTCGAGACGATGTGGCTCATTGTGTGCCGGTTGCTCAGGAGCTCGGTCATGGGGAGGTTGCTCAAGCGCTTGATGGTTGCATTCCGGACGTGCGCGGAGAGCGAGCCGACCGGGTCCTCGTTGCGGAAGATGTGGGCGACTGGGTCGGTGATGTACATTTCGTACCACACCCCGATACCCATGGGGGTACCCTCCTCGGAATTGACCGGGATGCTCCGTAGGTAGTTCTGGTCAATGCCCGTGTCCCGCTGGTAGCACGTGCCGAGCCAGTTTACGAGGAGCGCACGCCAGCCAAACGTGCCCCAGAGGAAGTAGATGCCCGGCTCGGTGAGAACGCCGACGATATCGCCGAAGAGGATGTACACGCGCGCTTCACGCTCCCTGACGATCGTGTAGCACCCCAGGAGCCGGAGGATGCCAAGAACGATCGGCTCTGCGGCAAGGAGCGAGAAGACGGTCGCGATTGCGATGGTAATGTCGAGCTCAGTCATGGGGTGTGGGGTGAAGTATCTCCCGAGCTTTCGCGTAGAGCGCGAGGCGCACGTTCCGCACGTACGCGGTGAGCACGCCGGTGCCGCTCTCCTTGAGGAGGCGGAGCTGCTCGGCGAGCTGCCGGAGCACCTGCACCTCCGCTTCTGCCCGCAGGGTCTCGATCTCGACCGCGCGCTTCGACTGGACGATCTTCTGATCAGCGGCAGCTTCCGCGAGGCTTATCTCGGACGACACTGCGTTGTGGGTCGTGTTGATGGCGGCGAGCGCCGACTCGACGTCGGTTGGCGGGTTGATGGCGGTTATAAGCGCAGCATCGAGCATGATGCCGTACCGCGCTGCAGACGAGCAGCACTCGCGCGCCATCTGGTCGTTCAGGTCACCGAGATTCTTCCGGAGGTCGTTGATCGAAATACCTGCCGCTCCCGTGAGCGACGGTGCGCCGGCGGGGAGTGTGGCGTTCCCGTGCGTGTCTTCGAAGTTTGCGACGCGCTCGCGGAGCACCGAGACGAAGTACCCCATGACGTGGGCTATGGGGTTCTTCACGCCGAAGAGGTACGCATAGAGATTGCTCTCCGCCACCGTGTACCGGAGCTGCCCCTCGAGGCCGATGTTGAGCTGGTCGTGCGTCACCGCGCCGAGGACCGTCCCGTGCTCGTTGAGCACCGGACTCTCGGGGTCGTGGGCAATGCTCACGAGCTGTGTCGCCACCGACACCTTGTGGACGTGCTCCCATGGCATCTTGAGGTACGGGCCGCCGGGCTGGATGACCGTCACGAGCGGGTACTGGTACCGCTTCCGGTGCTCCTCGGTGAGGAGTGTCTCGGCGAGGAGGGGGTCGTCGAGCGTCGTACCACCGCGCCGTTGTGCGCGCCCGAACACAGTCTTCACTGCGCGCTCGTTCTGGTTCACCACATAGAGTCCCATGAGGACGAAACGGACGATACACCACAGGAGAAGGCCGAGCAGTATGCCGGGGAGGAGTGTATCAGTGAGCATGCACCCATGCTCCCATGGGCGGGGTGGGTGGGCAAGTGGCCGTGTCCACAGCAACCGCGCTAGAACGGCAGCGTGTACGTGAGACTTACGGGCTCCTCGACCTTCTCCCACTCCGAGGGGTTGAGCTTGATGGTGCGGATGTCGCCGAAGTCCTTGTACTTGAGCTCCTTGTGCTTTCGTGCGTAGTCATACACCTCTTTCGTGATCTTTACATCATCGAGGCAGTACTTCCGCACGAGGTCCTGCTTGCCCTCCTTCCACCAGCGCACCGCTTCGAGGCCGTGGCCGGACTTGTTCACGCCGAGTGTCGCTTCGGCGATGGTGTCGAGCTTGAGCCGTCTCCCGAAGACTCGCTTCACCTCGGCGAGAAGGTCGAGACTCTTTACCTTCGTGAGGTCGCCCGGGTAGTACTTGTTCAGGAGCGGGACGTCGAAGTGGTCGCTGTTGAAGCCGATGAGGAGGTCGGCGCGCTCGAAGATAGGCCACATATCCTTGAATTCCTCCTGCGCGAACGAGCGGTACGTGTCGGTCGCATACTCGTAGACGCCGACAATAGAGATGTCGAGCTTCACGGGATCGTTACTGCCAACATCGTCGAAGATGTTTGCTGTCTCGAGGTCGAACACCACCTTGCGGAGCGTCTGTCGTGCCATACCCTATTGCTATGTGTGCGCGTCGAGCACCTCGAAGATGGCGTCGGCGATGCGCTGCTCCGGTACCGCTATCTCTTCGTTCGCGAAGAGGTCTTTGAGGCGGTACATGCCGGTTTGCTGCTCGTTGTCGCCGACGACGGTGAGGAACTGCACCTTTTTCTTGAGCGCAATCTTGACCTGGTCGGCCACCTTGCGCCCCGTGTAGTCAACCGCCACGGTGAGGTCCCGCCGCCGGAGGCGCTGCGCGAGCTGCGCCGCGAAGCTGAAGAGGTCGGGCGATGTGACGCAGAGGTAGAGGTCGGTCGGCGATGCGTACTCGGGGAGGAGGTGGTGGGTCGCGAGGAAGTCGTAGAGTGTCACGTCGCCCATGCCGAAGCCCACCGCGGGAACCCCATCCACCCCAAAGAGGGAGAGTAGCTCGTCGTACCGCCCGCCGCCGAAGAGCGACCGGCGGTTCTCGGGCGACGTGTCGAAGACCTCGAAGATGGTGCCGGTGTAGTAGTCGAAGCCGCGCACGAGGTAGGGGTCGTACACGATGTTGGGGACGCCGCGTCGCTCGAGCTCATCGAGGAGTGTGAAGAGGCTGCGCCCTGCAGGTGTCTCTGTGGCGAGCGTGCGTACGAGGTCGGGTGTGTAGTGCTTCGTGAGTGCGGCGGCAAGCGGTGCGCCGACCTCCTCGCGGAGCGCCGCCGCATACGCAGGTGTGGAGAGCTTATGCTTGCGGTCCATGAGGCGGATGATGTTCCGTACGTTTTCGTCGGAGCAGGGGATGTTGTGGCGCAGGGCAAAGCTGGCGAGCGTCTCCGGCACCACCGCGCGGTTGTTGACGCGCAGCTCGAACTGGCCGTCGTGCGCGCCGAACGCGTGCATGAGCTCGTACGCGAGGAGGATCACTTCGATGTCGCCCTCGAGCGCTCCGATGCCGAAGAGGTCGCAGTTGAGCTGAAAGTGTTCGCGCAGGCGGCCTCGTTGCGGGCGCTCGTAGCGGAAGACGTTCGGGATTGAGTACCAACGGAGGGGAAAGGCGAGCTCGCGGCGCCGTGCGGCGACGAGGCGAGCGACCGAGGGGGTCATCTCTGGCCGAAGGGTGACCCGCCGGCCGCCGCGGTCCTCAAACGTGTACGTCTGATCGCGAACGATCTCCTCGCTTGATTTTGACTCGTAGAGCTCTGCGGGCTCGAGGGGCGACGCGCCGTACTCCTCGTACCCGAAGTGCTCGACGACGTCGCGCATCGTCTCGAAGAGGTGCTCGCGCACCGCCATCTCCTCGGGGTAGAAATCGCGCACGCCCTTGTAGGGCTCCGTGGCAACGCGGCGTTCCTTTTTCTGCATAGGTGCGGTAGAGTGTACCTGAAATGAAGGATATCCTCAATCTCTACAAGCTGCGTGGCGAGACGCCGCTCGAGCGCATCGAGCGCTTTCGTCGTGAGCATCGGGAGTACCGAAATGTGCCCCTCTCCTACGCGGGGCGGCTCGACCCGATGGCGGAGGGGGTGCTCCTCGTCCTCGCGGGGGAGGCGAACAAGCGACGCAGTGAGTACCTTGGCCTCGATAAGGAGTATACGTTCGACGTGCTCTTCGGCTTCTCGACCGACACGTACGACCTCCTCGGGGTGATGGATAGTGCGGTGACCCGTACGTCGCACAGCACCCTCAAGGTACCGCTCCTCGTCGAGTACGTCGCACAGCTCCCCGGGGTGCACACCCAAGCATACCCCCCCTTCTCCTCGAAGCCGCTCGAGGGTGTGCCGCTCTTCGTGAAGGCGCGCAGGGGGGAGCTCGGGGGCTTCGAGCTTCCCGAGCACCAGATCGAGATCCACGCCGCATCGCTCTCTGGTACACGGCGCATCCGGGACGATGAGCTCCAGAGCGAGGTTGAGGAGGCTATTGGCCTCGTGCGGGGAGACTTTCGCCAGGAGCGCATCCTCCACCTCTGGCGCGATACCATTCGCGTGCTCTACGGCATGTCGTTCGACGTCGCGACGATACACCTACACTGTTCGAGCGGCACGTACGTGCGCTCGCTCGCACACGAGCTCGGGAAGCGGCTCGGCGTACCGGCGCTCGCGATGCGGATCGTACGGACGAGGGTAGGGGCGTACCCGGTGGAGAAAGCGGAGCGGTGAATAAGAGAAAAGTGGAAAGAGAAAAGTGCCAAGAGGTACGGGAAGGGAGTAGTGGGGACATTGGTGCGCTATGGAATACGAAACAGAAATACCAGGCGGGGCATACGATGGTGCGCCACGAGAACCACGGCGTGCCTCACGGTGGTTTATGCGTGCTGTGGTCGCGGCGTGCGTCGTGGGGCTCACGCTCATCTTGGCGGGTGTCGGACGTACCCCTGCCCCCGTGCCGGGTGACGATCCCGTGGTGGCGGTTACGGTGGGTGGTGTAGCGCATGAGGCGGTCGTGGTGCGGATGAGCAGCGCGACCACCTCACCCGCGCACCTCCTCACTGCGGGGCGCCTCCTCCTCGTCGTGCTCGACGTGCCCAATGCGGTGCCTAACGTGAGGTACGCGAACCACGCAGCTGCACTCCTGTGGGTCGCTCCAGGCGGCAGCGTCGTTGGCTTCGAGCGGATCGCCACGGGGACAGCAGCTACCCTTCCGGAGGGGGCGCGGTACGTGCTTATAGGCGACGCCGAAACGCTTTCTGGTGCTGCCGCCGCTCGATCCATCACGCTCCCCGCGACTCTGTGAGCGCGGGCGTGCCTGTCAAGCGTGCTCGCGTAGAACGGCACGCGCTTGTCGCACCTGCAAAACACGTTGCGTAAGTGGAAAAGTTGCTGGCACGCGCCGAGTCACGTGCTATAGTCGCACGTAATGAGTAGCGAGG
Organism: uncultured Candidatus Saccharibacteria bacterium; assembly: GCA_964568345.1. GTDB lineage: Bacteria > Patescibacteriota > Minisyncoccia > Phycocordibacterales > UBA12088 > UBA12088. The sequence goes on from CAZMPG010000013.1 coordinate 12,981, forward strand.
CACTGCATTCGCACGAAGCACCACGCACCGAACGAAGAGAGCGTGAGTACCACGCTGCGGTGCTGCGGTACGACGAGCTCCGGAATGCGGTGCCCGAGGCCGACAAGCTCCTGTGGCACGAACAACCAGCGGTAAATGATGGAGAGCGGGCGATGGCGCGGCTCAACCTTGAGGGAGAAGGTTTCCTCGGTGAAGCGGAGGCGCGTGCGCAGCGCGGAGAGCCCTATGCCGAGCGTGCGTTTCGGATGCTCGAGCAGCTCGAGCGCGCGAGGGCAACCATCCTCGGCCTGTACCTCGATGCGCTGCGCGAGTCCCCGGAGCTTGCGGAGCGTATAGCGCGGGAGCAGCCCTGGGTCCTCGAGTGCCTGCGTGAGGCTGCAAATGATAGCGACGATACTGTGCGGCAGGCCGCGTGACACCATGCCCGAGACACTCCAGCAGGACATCGAACGGCACCTTGCCACGCTCCGCGGGCTCCGCACCCCGAGCGGCCTCTTCCTCGCGGCTGCGGAGGCGGGTGTGGGGACCGGCTACGACAAGAGCTGGCTCCGCGATAACTTCTACGAGGTCATGGCGTTCGAGGAGGTGGGCGCCTGGGAGGAGAGCGCGGCAACGTGGCATGCGCTCCTCGACATCTTCCGCAAGCACGAGGACAAGATCAACTGGGCCATTGCTGAGCGCCCCCGCTTCACGTACCAGTACATCCACGCGCGGTACCATCCCGAGACCTTCGAAGAGTTCTGGGAGGAGTGGGGCAACAAGCAGAACGACGCCGTGGGCTGCATCCTCTTCGCGGTGGGTACGCGGGAGGTTAGTGGGCACAGCGTCATGCGGGACGATGACGATCGGAGGATGGTGAGCCGCCTCGTGCAGTACCTCGACACCATTGAGTACTGGCGCGATCCAGACAACGGTGTGTGGGAGGAGTACGAGGAGGTTCACGCGTCCTCTATCGGTGCCTGCGTCGCGGGGCTTGCCGCCATCCGCGCCGCCGGTCTCGCGACCGTACCCGAAGAGCTTATTGCAAAGGGTCGGCACGCGCTCGATGCGCTCTTCCCCCGCGAGAGCCGTACGAAGTTCACCGACCTTGCCCTCCTCTCGCTCCTCTACCCCTACCGCGTGCTCGCGCGGGAGCAGGAGGACACAATCCTCGCGAACCTCGAGTACCACCTCGAGCGCGATCGCGGCATCATCCGCTACAAGAACGATCGGTACTACAATGCGAACGAAGACGGCTGGAGCGAGGAGGCGGAGTGGACAATGGGCTTTCCGTGGCTCTCGATCATTTACCGCGAGCGGGGCGACCACGAGCGAGCGGATCACTGGCTCGCGCGGGCGCGCGCCGCGTGCGACAGCACTGGCAGGCTCCCCGAGCTCTACTACTCGCACACGAATACCCCGAACGAGAACAACCCCCTCGGCTGGAGCGAGAGCCTCCTCGTCATAGCGCTCGCCAAAGCGCTGCGGGCGCGGTAGTGCGCGTGCTGTGCTGCATGGCGTATAGGAAGCCGCCTACCTGAGTACTCGTACGTCAACCACCGCTACGCCATTTCGGGTAGCAAACACCGGGTTGCAGTCTACCTCGACGACCTCCGGGTGCTCGAGTGCGAGCGTTGCAAGCGAGGCGATGAGGTCGGCGAGTGCGTCGAGGTTGGCAGGCTCTCCGCCACGGGCCCCGGAGAGGAGCGGGAGACCTTTGATCTCGCCGATCTGCGCGAGCGCCTCTTCCTTCGACACCGGCGCGACGCGGAGCGCGGTGTCGCCAAGGATCTCGACAAAGACCCCGCCGAGGCCGAAGAGGATAACTGGCCCGAACGTTGCGTCCCGCTTCATGCCGATGATGCACTCGACGCCGTGCTCCATGCGCTGGACAAGCATGCCGTCAAGAGCTACGCCTGGGGCGTGCTCGTGTACGTACGCGGTAATGCGATCCCACGCTGCGGCGAGGCTGGTAGCATCGGTGCAGTGGAGCTCGACCGCGTGAAGGTCACTCTTGTGGACGAGCTCGGCGGAGATCGCCTTGATCGCGTACGGCCCGCTCCCGAGCCGTGTGCATGCCTGCTCGAGCTCGCTGTGCGCTCGTACGAACTCGCCCGTGAGCGGCAGGTGGTACGTTGCCAGAAGCTCGCGCATCTCGGTAAACGGCATCATGGTGAGTGTGTCGTGCGTTTCTTTCCCCCTTCCCCCTCCCTCTTCTCTCTCGTCCATCTCTTTCCTCTTTCCTCTTTCCTCTTTCCTCTCATCCATCCCCATCGCCCCCAGTGCCGCCACCGCATCCGACGGCACGTCGAAGCTCGTCATACCCTGGGCGCGCAGCGCTGCTCGCCCAGGCTCCACAGCCGCGCCGCCCATGAGGATCGGCACGAGCGGCTTCTGAGCACGGTGGCGGAGTAGTACCTCGGCGATGCCCGCGGGGTCGGTCATCATCTGGGGGGTCACGAGGGTGAGGATAGCGTCCACATCGGGGAGTGTCGCGAGTACCGACAGGCACCCATCGTACCGGTCTGGCCCAGCGTCCCCAATGACATCTATCGGATTCCCGACCGCTGCCATGGGGGGGAGCGCTGTGCGGAGGAGGTCTTTCGTGGTGTCCGAGAACGTCGCGAGCGACAGGGTGGGGGAGAGGTCAATGAGGTCGGCGGTATTGACTGACGGCCCGCCGCCATTCGTGAGCACCGCGAGGCGGGGGTGTGGAGCGGTGATGCCGAGCGAGAAGAGCTTCGCGAGCGAGAAGAAGTCGCGCGTCGAATCCACCGCTATTGCACCGGCTTGGCGGAGCGCAGTAGCGAACACAGCGTCTGACGGCGCGAGCGAGCCGGTGTGGCTCGCGACTGCTCGAGCGCCGCGGCTGCTCCGCCCTGCGCGGAGGACGGCAAGGGGTTTCCGCGCGGTGAGGCGGGTCACCACGTCGCGGAAGCGCGCGCCGTCAGCGACGTGCTCGAGGTAGAGGAGCACCGCATTCGTCGCCTCGTCGGTGATGAGGTACTCGAGGAATGCAAGCTCATCCTGTGCCGCTTCATTGCCGAGCGAGATGAACTTCGAGAAGCCGACACCTTCGCGGGTTGCCCAGTCGAGGAGCGCGGTGCCGAGCGCGCCCGATTGTGAGACGAAAGCGATGCTGCCCTGTTGGGGTGCGCCGACCGCAAACGTTGCATTCCACGCGTGGTGTGTGTCAATGACGCCGAGACAATTTGGCCCAAGGAGCGTCATGCCCTGCGCCGTAGCGATAGCGGCAACTTCCGCTTCGAGCGCGGCACCCGCCTCCCCCTCCTCCTTGAACCCAGCGGAGATGACGATCGCCTGCGTGATACCCTTCCGGCCACACTCGGTGAGGACCGCGGGCACTGCGCTCGCGCGCACCGCGATGACCGCGAGGTCAATGGTGTCCGGCACCAAGAGGACCGAGGCGTGGGTCACCTGGCCGAGCACCTCCGCTTCGGCGAGGCTTATGGGGTACACCGCGCGTGGTGCGCCGGCGAGGATGTTCTTCATGAGCGCGTAGCCGACCTTGTGGGGGTCGTTCGTCGCACCGATCACGGCAACCGAGCGCGGGTTGAAGAGCGTATCGAGTTGCATGGCGCTATTGTAGCGTGGATACGGGAGCGGAGCCAGCTCGAGCCCGGTAACCATTCGCCATCCCCTGCATGCACACCCCGCTCTTGGCAGATCTCGTCGTCTTTGCTAGCCCCGCCTGCTGCGGGCTCACCCCGCCTACGGGCGGGGTGAGCCCGCAGATGAAGCAAATCGCGTCTGGATCGCTTCGCTCGCGCTCGCGATGATGCAGTCAAACGATTGCGCGAGCGTGGTGATACTTGGGACAGTTGAATAGTTACTGAGCCCAGTGCATACGAAGCGTATGTGCTGAAATCTGAAAACACTACGCTTTTGCCACAAAGCTGCTCTCAAACGTCGGCCGCTCGACCTCATAGAAGATGCCGAGGGGGACACGCGTATCGCTCGCAGAGCGGACGACACGGAATGCGTCGTCGAGGCTGGTGCGGTCGTGGGAGACATCGAGCCATGAGACACGCTCTCGGTAGTACTCGCGGGTGTCGAAAAAGGTGATGCAGGGCTGGATGATATCCACGAATGCGAAGCCCTTGTGGCGTATCGCCGCCTGCATGATCTCTTTCGTCTTGGTGATGTCGGAGGCTATGGTGCGGGCGACGAAGGTGGCGCCGGTCGCGAGCATGATGAGCGCTGGGTTCATTGGCTCGTCGGGTGAGCCGTCGGGCGTCGTGCCTCCCCGAAAGCCCTTTGGGCTCGTCGCGGTCGCCTGGCCGGTTGTGAGCGCAAAGACCTGGTTGTTGTGGAGGAAGAGAGCAATGTCGGTGTTGCGGCGCGCGGCGTGGGTGATGTGGTTCATACCCTCTGAGAAGGAGTCGCCGTCGCCGGTGAAGCCAACGACCGTGAGCGAGGGGTTCGCGAGCTTGATGCCGGTCAGGGTCGGCACGATCCTTCCGTGGAGGCTGTTGAAGGTGTTCACCGCGAGGTAGTCGCTTATCTTGCCATGGCAGCCGACCCCCGCCCCCGCGACGAGCGAGTGGAGGGGGAGCCCCTTTGCGACGAGCTCCTCGACCGCCGCACGGAATGCAACGAGGATCTGGCTGTTTGGGCAGCCGGGGCACCAGGTTACTTTTATGTCGGTGGCGAGAGACATGGAGAGAAAAGAAAAAGTAAAAAGGGAAAAGAGCGGATCGTACCTACAACAGCCGCGCGACCTCCGCGGCAAGTTCGGCAGGGGTGAAAGGCTGCGCATCATACCGGAGGACCTTCTTGGTGATCTCGATCGATGTCTTTTCGCGGATGAGCGCAGCGAGCTGTGCGGTATGATTCGCCTCGACCACGACGACCGTACGCATCCCCTGAAGCTCGCGCGCGACACGGTCTGCATCAAAAGGCTCCATCCAGAGCACCTGCACGAGCTTTACTGGTCGGTCGAGGTACTTCGCCGCCTCGAGCATTGCCCCCTTCGTGGAGCCCCAGAACACCACCGCGCTTTCCGCCGCCTGGTCGCCGTACGTCTTTACGGTGGGGAACCAGCGGAAGTCTTCGTAGAGCCCGGCGTACTTGCGGAAGCGCTTGTCCTGCATGGTGCGTATCGTCCGCGGGTCCTCGGTCGCCTCACCGGCCTCGTTGTGCTCGTAGCTCGTCGCTTTCACCACGACGCCGGGTGTGCCGGGGAAGGCGAGTGGTGAGATGCCGTCGGCGGTCACCTTGTAGCGTAGGTACGTGCTGTCGAGGTGGTCGGCGTACTTACCGCGGTCGGGACCCTTGCTCGCTTCGTCGAGCACGACGTTCGCATAGCTCTCCGAGAGGTGCTTGTCGGAGAGGATGACCGCTGGTACCTGGTACTTCCACGCGAGGTTCAAGGCATCGGCGGCACACACGAAGCACTCTTCAACATCTCCCGGGGCGATGACGATGCGAGGAAACTCGCCATGCCCCGCATGGAGCACAAACTGGAGATCGCCCTGCGAGGTGTGGGTCGCCACACCGGTCGCCGGTCCCATGCGCATCGAGACGAGAATGGCTATCGGGAGCTCAGCGACGCCGGCGAGCGCGAATGCCTCCTGCATGAGAGCGAAGCCGCCGTTTGCGGTGCCGACTGCGACGCGCGTGCCAGCGTAGCTCATCCCGAGCGCCATGTTGATGACCGCTATTTCGTCCTCGGGGTGCACCACCCGTAGCCCGCGCGTCTTTGCCGCTTTGGCGAGGAACTGCAGGGTCGAGGTGGAGGGGGTCATCGGGTAGCCGACGTACGCTTCAAGGCCGGCGGCGAGGAGGCCGCGAGCGATCGCGCGGTTGCCGTCCACGACCTCGCCTACCGGCTGCCGCACGGGAATGTCCGCTCGCTCCTGGGGGTGGAGTGAGCGGAGGTGCTCGTAGCCGCGGCGTGCGAGCTCGGCGTTCTGCGCAGCGCCGACATTTGCGAACACCCGTGCCGCGAGCTCGGCAACGCGCTCGGGGGGGAGGCCGAGCGTGTAGCAGAACGCGCCGAAAGCGCTCGAGGTGCGAGCGACCTGCGGCGCGCCCGCCTCCTCGGCGAAGCGCTTCATGGGGAGAGGGGTGATCGGCAGGGTAAGGTCGCTGAGGTCAGGTAGGTACGCTTCCTCGACGAGCACAAGCGCACCCTCACTGAGTTCGTCGAGGTGGACGCGGACCGACTCCGCATTCACCGCAATGAGCACGTCGAGTGCGCGGTAGTCTGCCGCTACCGGTTCGTGTGCATACGACACGCGGGCGTAGTTGTGGCCGCCGCGAATGAGCGAGGGGTAGTCGAACGAGGAGAAAACAGAGAACCCAAGCCCGTGGAGGAGCTCGGTCATGTTGATCCCCGCTTCGCGGATGCCATCACCCGCTGCACCGCCGAGTGCCACCGTGCGCACCATATACTTCAGTATAGGGTGGTGCGGCACCCTAGAGCCAGGGGATAAGTGTGCTATACTCTCCCGATATGGAACAAGGTGTCCCCAAGGACGGACGTCGTCCGTCCAGCAACGAGAAGCAGCAGCTCGACCCCGGTAAGCGGCTGTGGTTCAACATGCTCGTCGCACTCCTCGTGCTCTTCCTCCTCACTGGTCTCTTCTCACTCATGACCGGCCAGGCCGGGAAGCCGGAGGAGCGCACGCTCTCGGAGGTTGCGGCGGACATCGTGCAGGCGAAGGTCGCGGAGATCAAGGTCGAGGGCGATGCACTCACCGTCGTGTACAAGCCGGAGGGGGATGCGGCCGCCGTCGAGCGGGTCTCGAAGAAAGAGCCTGGCACCGCGCTCACCGATTCGCTCGCCAACTACGGCGTGTCGGGAGAGGCGCTCCGCGCGGTCAAGATAATGACCGTCGATGAGAATGGTGTACGGTTTTGGTTCCTCACCCTCGCGCCCTTCATCTTCCCCCTCATCCTCGTCGTGCTCCTCCTCTGGTTCCTCATGCGCCAGGTGAAGGGGGCGGGGATGCAGGCCTTCACCTTCGGGCAGAGCAAAGCGCGCGTCATTGATCCCGCCGATAAGGGGCAGCGCATTACCTTCAAGGACGTTGCGGGGGCGAAGGAGGCGAAGGAGGAGCTCACGGAGATTGTGGACTTCCTCAAGAATCCCAAGAAGTTCATCGACATCGGCGCGCGGATCCCGAAAGGCGTGCTCCTCATGGGGGCACCCGGTACGGGGAAGACCCTCCTCGCGCGCGCGGTCTCTGGCGAGGCGAATGTCCCCTTCTTCACGATATCCGGCTCCGAGTTCGTTGAGCTCTTCGTAGGCGTGGGGGCAAGCCGCGTCCGCGACCTCTTCAAGATGGCGAAGAAAGCCGCCCCCGCCATCATCTTTATAGATGAGATAGACGCGGTGGGGCGGGTGCGCGGCACCGGCATCGGCGGCGGCAATGATGAGCGCGAGCAGACCCTAAATCAGATCCTCGTCGAGATGGACGGCTTCGAGCCGAATGAGAAGCTCATCATCATGGCGGCGACGAACCGTCCCGACGTGCTCGATCCCGCGCTCCTCCGGCCCGGGCGCTTCGATCGTCGGGTCACCATCGACCTCCCCGACCGTGATGATCGCGAGGCTATCCTCGGCGTCCACGCGCGCAAGAAGCCGCTCGGTGAGGACGTGAACCTCCGCACGATAGCGGAGCGCACCATCGGCTTCTCCGGCGCTGACCTCCAAAACCTCATGAACGAGGCAGCTATCCTCGCCGCGCGGGAGAACCGGAAGAAGATCACCCAGTACGACCTCATCCGCTCCATCGAAAAGGTGATGCTCGGCCCCGAGCGCAAGAGCCACGTCTTGAACGCGCGCGAGAAAGAGATCACCGCGTACCACGAAGCGGGCCACGCGCTCGTCGGTTCGGTCCTACCGTACTCCGACCCAGTCCACAAGATTTCCATCATTTCACGTGGGCGCGCCGCGGGCTACACGCTCACCCTCCCCTTCGAGGATAAGCGGATGCAGAGCAAGCGACAGTTCCTCGACGACATTGCGAAGAGCCTCGGTGGGTACGTCGCCGAGGAGCTTGTCTTTAGCGATCTCACGACCGGTGCGTCGAACGACCTCCAGGTTTTGACAGCGCTCGCGCGGAATATGGTCGCGCGGTGGGGTATGAGCGACACGATTGGTCCCCTGGCACTCGATTCCGACGGCGGGCGGACCATGTTTGGGATGGGGCTCGGTGAGCGTGAGTACTCCGAGAAGGTTGCCGCGGAGATCGACGCGGAGGTAAACCGTATCGTCCGCGACGCGTACGCGCGGGCGAAGGAAGTGCTGGTAGCGCACCGTAAGGCGCTCGATGCGGTGGCGAAGAAGCTTGTTGAGGTAGAGACATTGGAGCGCGAGGATTTTGAGAAGCTCCTTATCCTCCACGGCATTGAGCCGAAGAAGGGCGAGAGCGACGAAGCAGCGTAGCAGGGCTCACCAGCAACGCGTGTTTCGCTCCCCCGTCCCTGTATCCCCGAACCCCGTATACGATATCCGTATACGGGGTTCGTATACGGGACACGGGGACACGGGTTCGGGTACGCTATACACAGGTAGCCTGGGTGGTCTTTGGTACATCGTGCTAGACTCGATGCATACCATAACCACATACACGTATGGGCAATCGGGGAAACGTTGCGCTCGTGCTCCTCATGGGGCTTTTTGTCATGCCAGGTGGTTTTGCGCTCGCGCACACGCGCGGGGGAGAGGGGGAAGCGCTCGCTGCGCGTGAGGTGGCGCAGTACGAACGCGAAGTGACACACCTCGAGGGGGTACTCGAGCGCCTTCGCGAACGGATCGAGGAAAGGCTCAATAAGCATCGAGAGCGGCTCTGTGAGCGGTTAGTGCGCCTCAAGGAGCGGTACCCCGGGGTGACGCTCCCGCCCTACTGTGCGGAGACACCCCCGCCGGTAGCACCAGGGCTCACCTTCACCGCGTCCCCGACCCAGCTTATCGCGGGAGCAACGAGCACCCTCATGTGGGCGACGACGCATGCGGCAAGCTGCCTCGCGAGCGGTGGCTGGTCGGGGAGCAGGGCGACAAGTGGGTCGCTCGTGGTTGCTCCTGCCGCAACGACGACGTACACGCTCGCCTGTAGTGGCGCCGGAGGCACCACGACTGGAAGCGTCACCGTAGGAGTCACCAGCGCACCCTCGCCCATGTCACCGACAGTTGACCTCACCGCGACACTGACGAGTATCCTACAGGGCTCTTCGACCGAGCTTGCCTGGACCAGTACGCATGCGACGACGTGTGTCGCATCGGATGGCTGGTTCGGCGCTCGTGCGACGTCGGGCCTCGAGCTCGTGGCGCCTTCCGCAACGACGACGTACACCCTGACGTGCGGCAACGGTTCCGCGAGTTCAACCGATTCGGTCACCGTGTACGTGGCGATCCCTGTGTCCGTGCCCCAGCCAACCGTAGATCTCTCTGCGGCGAGCACGACCCTCCCGGAGGGAGCATCAACAAGCCTCGCGTGGACGACGACGGATGCGAGCACCTGCCTTGCATCAGACGGCTGGAATGGTGCGCGAGCGACATCGGGCAGCGAGGTAGTGAGCCCCACAGCCACCACGACCTACGTGCTCACCTGCGGCAATGGGTTGGCGACCTCGAGCGATTCCGTGACCATCAACGTGCTCCCCGCTGCCGTGCCAGCTCCCACGGTTGACCTCTCGACCGCAAGCACGACCCTCATGCAGGGAGCAACGACAACGCTCACCTGGACGAGCACGAACGCGACCGCGTGCGTCGCATCGGACGGTTGGAGCGGCGCACGCGCCACCTCCGGCAGCGAGGTGGTGAGCCCCTCGGCGACGACGACGTACATCCTTTCTTGTGGCAATGGTTTCGCAAGCTCGAGTGACTCGGCCACCGTGTACGTGACCCTCCCGGCACCGATTCCGCAGCCCTCAATCGATCTCTCCGCCGTAAGCACGACCCTCGTGCAGGGGGCGTCAACAACACTCGCTTGGACCACAACCAATGCGGACACCTGCTCCGCAAGCGGCGGTTGGTCTGGGCTACGGGCGGTGTCTGGCAGCGAGGTGGTGAGTCCAAGTGCCACGACCACGTATACCCTCACGTGCGGCAATGGGTTAGCCACATCAAGCGACTCGGTTACGGTACAGGTGAGCGTGCCGTATGGCGTTGATGGTGTAGTTTTGAGTGAGGTCGTCGCTGACCCCGCAGGTACCGATACGGATCGTGAATGGGTCGAGATATACAATGGCACGGGAGCCTCTGTAGATCTTAACGGCTGGAAAATAGCAGAACCGAGTGCGACAGATACGCTCGCGACCTCCTCCACAGTGCTGCAAAGTCACGGCTTTGCCGTCGTGGTATCGAGCTCGACGGTTGCCAGTGAACTCGCCCTTCCTGGAGGTACAGTTGTGCTCGTGATCAGTGGATTAATCGGCGATGGACTTACGAACACCGGGGACGGCCTTATGCTGCTCAATGCGGCAAGCACAACGGTGGATGCGGTGAGTTGGGGGACTAACATCGAGGCGTTCGACCCAGCAGCGCCCGCTGCGGGGAGCGGCCAGTCACTTTCGCGCCACCTCGGCATGCCCGATACCAGCACTGCCGCTGACTGGTTCGTTACCAGCACGACCACACCGGGAACAGCATCGCTCTGATTGCCCTTGCGGTACATCACAAAACGCCGGTCTTGCCGGCGTTTTGTATTATCGTGCGTCCGCTGTATAGTGTCCTCACGCGCGCATAGCTCAGTCGGTAGAGCGGTCGTCTTATACACGATTGGTCCCAGGTTCGAGTCCTGGTGCGCGCACCGAAGCAGGGCGGAGGTGCCGCACAGCACCATCCGGGGGATGGTGCGTCAGGACTCGAAAACCTTGTGAGCTGTTTTGCGAGTGCGAAGCACGACGCAAAAGAGTCACAAGGTGTACTGAACCTGTAAGGTTCGAGTCCAGGGTAGCGCGCACCGAAGCAGGGCGGAGGTGCCGCACAGCACCATCCGGGGGATGGTGCGTCAGGACTTGAAAACCGCACCGGTCACTCAAAATGCAGCCGCTCCCGCTGCGCCGCGAGAGCGGTGGCGAGGGTAGGGAATCGAGCGAGGGTGGGGTCCTCGGCAACGAGGCGGAGCGCTTCGGTGCGCGCCGCCTCGACCATCTTGAGGTTTTTCAAAGCCTCCATGCCGAGGTCGGTGAGGCCCGACTGGCTTCTGCCGTAGAGCTCGCCCGGGCCGCGGATCTTGAGGTCGAGCTCGGCGAGCTCAAAGCCGTTCCGAGCCCTCGCGAGCGCCTTGAGGCGCGTACTCACCCCTCCCTCGGTCGCAAGGACGAAGCAGTACGCTTGGTGCGTGGAGCGTACGACGCGGCCGCGGAGCTGGTGGAGCTGCGCGAGACCGAAGCGTTCCGCCCCCTCGATGACGATCACCGTCGCATTTGGTACGTTGACCCCCACCTCGACGACCGACGTCGCGACGAGTACGTCGGTCTCATGCGCGAGGAATGCGCGCATCGCAGCATCTTTCTCAGCGGGCTTCATTTGCCCGTGGAGCGCCGCAATACGGTAGCCCCCCAGTTCGTGCATGCGCAGGTGTGCTGCTTCCGCGAGTACCGATTTCGTCTGCACCGCGAGCTCTTTCGTGGGGTCGGGCTCCTCAATGCGCGGGCAGATCACGTACGCCTGCCTTCCCTGGTCGAGCTCGCGGCGTACCGCAGTGTACATGGCGGCACGGCCACTCCGCTCGACAACCTCGGTGATCACCCGCTTCCTCCCCGGCGGCATGTCGCCGAGCACGGTGAGGTCGAGGTCGCCGTAGAGGGTGAGTGCGAGGGTGCGGGGGATGGGGGTGGCGGTCATCGAGAGGAGGTGGGGCAGTGCGCCATCTTTCCGCACGAGTGCTTGGCGCTGGAGCGTTCCGAAGCGGTGCTGCTCGTCAATGATGACGTAGGCGAGGTCGCGGAAGCGCACCGCGTCGCCGAGGAGCGCGTGGGTGCCCACGAGGAAAGCGAGTTCGCCGCGCTCCGCCATGCGCACGAGCTGTGCGCGGGACACCGCCGTAGCCTTGCTCGGCTCGGTCTTCGAGGGGAATTTCTTGCAACCGGAGCCGGTCATAAGGCCGAGCGAGAGCCCGGTGTGGCGGAAGAGGTCGCAGAACGATGCGAAGTGCTGCTCCGCGAGTATTTCGGTCGGCGCCATGTACGCGACCTGGAGCGCCGCCGAGGGGCGTCCGAGGGGTGCTGTCGTCACGACCGCGTACGCGGTCGCCGCAGCGACAGCGGTTTTCCCCGAGCCGACATCCCCCTCGAGGAGCCTACTCATCGCTGGCGGCTGTGCCATGTCGCCGAGTATCGCCGCTACGGCGTGCTCCTGGCCTTCCGTGAGGGTGAAGGGAAGGGTGGCGATGAACGCCCGCGCCTTTGCTGCGCCATCGGGGATACCGATGCACGGTGCGCGGTCGGTCTCGCGGCGGCTCAATTGCTTGGCGATTTGGATCACGAAGATCTCCTCGAAGGCAAAGCGCTTCCGTGCTGCCTCGGCGTCGCGCTCGTGGCGCGGCTCGTGCACCCACACGAGCGCCGAGGCGAGGGAGGGGAGCTTGTACCGCGTGCGTACGGCATCGGGGAGGGGGTCGTCCAGCGCCTCATGAACGTGCGCGTGGAGGAGCTTCGCTACCGCGTGGCGAAACCAGCGCGAGGTGATCCCGACGCTCTCTGGATAGACCGCGATGAGCTTTTCCTCCGCTGCTCCGTTCCCCTGGGCAAACATGGTGTCTGCATCGTGCGTCGGCAGCGCCTCGACCTGCTCCACCTCCGGGTTGGCAAGGTAGGGCGACTGCGCCCCCTCGACCCTACCCGATACGCGCACGAGCGCCCCGTCCGCGAGCATCCTGGCGATGTAGGGCTGGTTGAACCACATGAGCTTCACCTTGCCGGTGCCGTCTTCAAGCCATGCTTCGCTCATGAGCCGCTTACTCTTCCACGCCAGCCGTGCCTCCGGCTTGCGGAGCACGCCGTAGAGCACGACCGTGCTGCCGTGCGCGATGCCCGCTATGGAGCGCGTGTCGCCCGACTGGTCGTAGCGGGCGGGGACGTGGTAGAGGAGGTCGCGGGTCGTAAGAATGCCGAGCCGTGCGAGCGCACGCTTCTGGGCTTCCCCGAGGCGGAAGTACCGCGCAACAGGCGCATCAGGCGTCGGCTCCATGGCGGCAGTATAGCACCGTTTCTGCGGTCATTGTCGGGAGGTTGAAAACGATATAGACTGGGGAACGGCACGAATGGGTGTGCTCCGAGGTCGAAAGCGCTCGACGCGAGATCGAGCAAGGTGAGAAATGCTGGGAGCATTTCGCAAGACCTTGTGAGCTGTTTTCAAGCGCATGGCGCGCAGAAAAGAGCCACAAGGTATACTGCTCCCGTAGGGAGAACACCTTCGAAACATAAGGGGTGACCCTTACGAAGGGAATGGCGCACAACAGGTGACATAGTACGGAGGGGTGGCTGAGAGGTCGAAAGCGCTCGACTCGAAATCGAGTAAGGGTAACACCTTCGAGGGCTGGGAAGCGGTCCGGTCTTGAGGGCACTACGGAGTAGAGCCTTCAAGACCGGAAGCAAGCAAACTGCTTTGCTTGCGTTCGGTTCCCAGGGCCGGAGCGATCCGCGGCAGGCGGACGCGAGGCGGGGTCGAGAGTGCTTAGGATTTGAGGAGTGGAGCGACGAATAATCCTTAGCAACTCGTGACCGAATCCCGAGAGAACAACTACATACGGAGGGGTGGCTGAGAGGTCGAAAGCGCTCGACTCGAAATCGAGTAAGGGTAACACCTTCGAGGGTTCGAATCCCTCCCCCTCCGCAATGAATTCACGAGGATGGATGGGAACCATCCGAGTGAGTCATCATTGCGTGAGAGGGGAGGGATTCGAAAGCCGGAGCACCGGGTCCCCACCCGAAGCGAAGCGAGGGAAGGGGCTGCGAGGCGGGGTCGAGAGTGCTTAGTGTTTGAGGAGCGTAGCTCCGGAGAACACTTAGCAACTCGTGACCGAATCCCTCCCCCTCCGCAGGTCGAAGCGCGGTGGAGATACTGCGGAAGGGAGCACGGTGCCTGTGCACCCTGCGTGGGGAGATCATCGGGAGAGCGAGGAAGGGGTAATACTATGACACACGAAATGGCGATAAACTGTACGTATCCCCGTTTCTCCCAAAAGTATATAAAAAAGACTTGTCTTTTTTCATAAAATAATATGCAAATTATTAAAGATATTGTAAAAATGGTTCGAGACGGGCTTTTTCTTGCCGCAAGTAGATCATACGGAGAGCAATATGTTGAGCCATTTGTAAGAAAAAAGTACGGTTTTAATGAGCCACTTAGCAATGACCACGACGCCACAGACAAAGATGGTAAGCGGTATGAGATTAAAGCGTGCAAAGTACTCAAGGCGACTGACAACGGCAAGAAATTGAAGACGATACTTGACCGAATACTTTTTGAGAATACCAACCTGGAGACAAATAGGTTGATACCTTTTGCCGATTGTAAAACTGCTGATTATTTAGCAAATGTTCAGAATGTAAAAAGAGATCATTTTGATTACCTTATTTATGTTCTTCTTTTCAGTGACTGTGCTAAAATATTCTTTGCAGGACGAGAGGATATCTATACGGGCAATTTTACGAACTGGAGTGACAAGCACGGTCGTTATGATGAAGTTGGGAAGAGTGGTCAGTTTGGTATTACAAAAAGTAATATACAATGGCATATAGATAACAACCTTAAAGATACTGTCACTTATGAAGAAATGACAAAAATCTTTCAAGAATTATCAGACGAACATGACATTAGTAATAAACACAACAATACAAAATCGGTCTAAGCATCTCAGATTAAACTCTGAGCACACAATTCCAATTCATTGCATAAAAGAACCCGAAGTTTTTCAATTTTTACAGTCCTTATTTGATTACAATGCTTCGAAAGAAGATTTATTGTTTTCTATCGGTTGTGTATTATTAAAAGGAAATAAAAACCCATCAGTAAAAAAATTCCTTTCAGAATACAATTTTCGCAAAATAGATGTTGCCAATATTCCTCAAAATGAATTTGATATTCTTGGGACAGTATATCAGTATCTAAACTCAAAAAGAGAAAACCTTGAAAAGGGCTCATTTTATACGGGAGGCGAAATTGCGGAAGATTTTGTTAGTGATTTAGATTTTTCTGATGGACAAGTTATTTTTGATCCTGCATGTGGCTCAGGTTCATTTCTATTTCGCTCAAATGCTCCAGCAGAGCAAATCTATGGAATAGATAATGATCCGATTGCGATAATGATTGCGAAGTTCAATTATTTTATTAAGTACCCCCAAGCAAAATATCCAAATCTTTATTGTGATGATTTTTTTGATTGGTTTTCAAGAAATCAAGACAAAAGATTTGATTATATTATCGGTAATCCTCCTTATGGAGCAAACCTAGATTTATCAAAAATCCCCACAAAACATGTTTTTTCTGGAGAGAGTTTCTCATATTTCATTGAGATTGGGTACAAATTGCTTAAGAAGGATGGGATTTTTAGATATTTGTTACCCGAGGCAATACTTAATGTAAAACGGCATACAGATGTCCGAGATTTTATACTTGAACACACAAATCTAAAAAGAATTAAGAAATATACTAAGAAATTCTCTGGTGTAATGTCTGATGTGTTCATGGTGGAACTCAATCATTCGGCTAGTCACCAGATGCTTTTCATAAATAAGGTCACAACAGTTATTCCAAAGGATATATTCAAAAGTTTACAGAATCATATTTTTGTACATCTCACCGATCAAGATATAGCGATTATAGAAAAGGTAAATAACCTTAAAAAATATAATCTATCTACTAGCATCTTTGGGCTAGGAGTGGTCACTGGTGACAACAAAACAAAATTATTTGATAGCCCTAGACCAAATTCCGAACATATTTATACAGGAAAAGAAGTTGAAAAATATAAACTACTTTCACCGAAGAATCATATTATTTTTGATAGGGACAATTTACAACAGGTTGCTCCCGATGAGATTTATAGAGCCCCAAAGAAACTTGTATATAAAACGATAAATAAATATTTAAAAGTTGCAATAGACACAACTGGATCACTAACTAGCAATAGCGCAAATATTATTATTCCGAAAATACCGCAACTGGATATTTACACGATAATGGCATTTTTGAACTCCACTCTGTATTCATATTTGCACTTTAAACTGTTTGGTGGAGTAAATAAAATTGCAAAAGAGAACTTAATGGCTTTACCGTTTCCTGGGATTACTGCCGAGGTTAATTCAATAATTAAGGAATTGGCAAAAGACGCGATACAGCGAGGAAATGATGAATATTTGCAAAAATATATCAATCAAGATGTTTTTGGACTTACAGGCGAAGAGATTGAATATATTCAGAAGTTTTGAGACCATTACTCGCTCTGGAGGCACCAAGCGAACACACACAACGCCGAAGCAGCCAGCGCGAGCGAATGCGAGCGGGCTATGCGAAGGCGGTTGTGAGTGGTTCGCGGAGTACAGAGTTACCACCAAACGCGGATAGCAGAGCGCCTCGGTCGCCGTGAGGGCGGAGAAAAGAGCAAACAAAAATGTTAAAATTAGATTGCTCTTTTCGGAGACTGAAACGGCGAAGCAAAACCAAAAATTTCCTTTCCATTTCTTTTTCCGCTTCGCGGCGGAGGGGTGGGGGGAGGAGGCGCGAGAAAAATGCAAGGAAATTTTTTGGTTTTTGCACACGCGAGTCCGCGAGCGTGTCCGAGGCGCATTGGTTCGCTTCACCACGCAATCGGAGCGTACAAGACAGTTTCAAGCCACCACGCGCTCCGCGCGTGCGAAGTGGGTTCGCGCAAAGGCTAATACATCACCGCAATGAATTCACGAGGATGGATGGGAACCATCCGAGTGAGTCATCATTGCGTGAGAGGGGAGGGATTCGAAAGCCGGAGCACCGGGTCCCCACCCGAAGCGAAGCGAGGGAAGGGGCTGCGAGGCGGGGTCGAGAGTGCTTAGTGTTTGAGGAGCGTAGCTCCGGAGAACACTTAGCAACTCGTGACCGAATCCCTCCCCCTCCGCAGGTCGAAGCGCGGTGGAGATACTGCGGAAGGGAGCACGGTGCCTGTGCACCCTGCGTTGGGAGATCACCGGGGAGCGAGGAAGGGGCAATACTATGACACACGAAATGGCGATAAACTGTACGTACTTAAATTCCACTCTGAAACGCAACACGTAATACAGCACAATACCTGTCGGGA
>CAZMPG010000014.1:0-29084 GCA_964568345.1 uncultured Candidatus Saccharibacteria bacterium
CTTATCCACACCCCTGTCCGCTTGACTCGTCCCTTTAATGGGTACTGCGAGCCCCCGCCTGCTGTGGGGATGACCGCAGGCCTTTAGCCGCGAGCAGAGGTAGCGGGAAGCAGTCCATTGAATCTGAGCGGCATTTCGGTACCATCGCGAACACGATCCTGGATTGCTTCGTCGCCTCCCGGCGGGTCGGCTTCTCGCAATGACAACGACATCGGGCTGTTTATGGAAGGCGTGAGCAATTACCTACACTACCCGTCGTGCGCCTTACGTTCCGGCGGTGCGTAGCTGGGGTCGAGCTGCTGCATCCTGCGCTGCATGGCGTCGAGCTGTTGCGCCGGCACCCCGTCGCCCTTTTTCGCCTCAGGGGTGCGGCGTGCACGTTCCCGAGTCGGCACGGCGCTGTGTTCTGGGTGCTGCATACGCTACGAGAGCTTCTGGGTAACTAGCTCTTTGACGAGTGCGCCGTCCGCAGTGTTCCCGAGCTCGCGCATGAGGGTTCCGATGATCGCTCCCGCATTACGTTTATCGCGCCCCGCTTTCTCGACCGCTGCATGGACGATTGGCTCAAGCTCCTCGCGGGTGAGGGTGCGGGGCAGGTAGGCGGTGAGCACCTCCGCCTCACGGAGCTCTTGCGCCGCGAGCTCGGGGCGCCCACCGGCGGTGAACTGCTCTGCCGCTTCACGGCGCTGCTTCACAGACCTGCGGATGAGGCTGAGCACCTCATCGTCGGTGAGGGTGTCTTGGGGGGTGCGCTTCGAGGCGGTGAGCTCCTGGGTGCAGAATGCAAGGAGGCCGCGGAGCACCGAGAGGCGCAGCTCCTCGCGCGCCTTGAGAGCGGCGACCATGTCGGCACGGATAGATGCTTGGAGCGATGCTGTGGCCATGGGCGAGAGCAGTATACCACAGTTTGCATTAGGTGCGTTTTCCACTGTCGTGCGGCGTGTCACCCTCGTATACTTACCGTATGGACAACCGTCGTTCGTGGGAGTGCATGTCGCTTGATGCGGTGCGCCGTATCCTCCGAGTGGATACGGTACATGGTCTCACCCGCGAGGAAGTTGCGCGCCGGCGCGCACAGTACGGGGCAAATATTCTCCCGGGAGAGCGCCGGGTGACGCTCGTCGGCACTATACTCCGCCAGCTTCAGAGCCCGCTTGCGGTGGTGCTCCTTGGTGCAGGTATCGTGACACTCGGTCTCGGCGAAACGGTGGACGCCACCGTGGTATTTCTTGCACTCGCGCTCAACATAGTCGTGGGGACCCTCCAAGAGGGGCGCGCGTCGCGTGCATTCGAGGCGCTCCAGGCATCACAGGAGCAGCATGCGATCGTGGTGCGCGATGGAGCGCGGTGCAACATACCCGCGAGCGAGGTGGTGCCGGGCGACCTCCTCGTGCTTGAGGGTGGGTATCGGGTGCCTGCCGATGTGCGGGTCGTAGAGGAGAAAGACCTCACCACGAACGAAGCCGCGCTCACCGGTGAATGGCTTGCGGTCGCGAAGGATGCGGGGAAGATGGAGGGCGCGGTGCCGCTTGCCGAGCGCACAAATATGGCCTGGATGGGGACGCTCATCGAATCAGGGTACGGCACGGGTGTCGTGGTGGCGACCGGTGCAGTAACAGAGCTCGGACGCATCGCCGGTGCGCTCGGTGCGGGCAATGAGCCCACACCGCTCCAGGTGAGTATACTTTCGGTAGCACGCTTCCTCTCGTATGCAGTTGGAGTCGCACTGGTCATCATCATGGCTATCGGGCTCCTGCGCGGTGAGCCGTTCGGCGAGCTTCTCCTCATTGCGATAGCGGTTGCGGTAGCGACGATTCCCGCTGGTTTACCCACTGCACTTACCGTTGTGCTTGCGATTGGTATGGAGGCCATCCTGAAACGTGGTGGCCTCGTGCGTAATCTCCTTGCAGCTGAGACACTTGGCTCCACCACAGTCATCTTGACCGACAAGACAGGCACCCTTACCGAGGCGCGCATGAAGCTTGCGGGAATCTATACAAGCGAAGGCATTTGTGAGGGTGTGCTGACACCCGGCCACAATGACAACCATGCGCTCCTGTCAATGGCGGTTATGGCGTCAGATGCCTTTGTGGAGGAAAGTACGACCGCCCCCGCTAAGCTCATCGTCCATGGACGTCCTATCGAAAAGGCTCTTGTGGTAGGAGGGCTTGAGGCCGGTATTGTGCGAGAGCAGCTCCTCAGTGCGAGCCCACAGCTCGATCACCTCCAATTTACGTCAACGCGTCGGTACGCAGTGTCCCTCCATGAGGTGGCAGAAAAGCGTCGCGCGGTACTGACCGGTGAACCTGAGCTCCTTCTTTCCCTTGCGGCACGTGTGTATAAGCGCGGTCGTGCTATCAAGGTACAAGCCGCACACCGTCGCTCGTTTGCAGAAGCGCTTGCAGCAGCAACGGGGAAGGGCATGCGCCTCATTGGGGTCGGGTATTACGATACCGATGATAGCGCGCTCACGGAATGCGGCTTTGACCGTAGTGATCTTGCGCGAGATCTTGTCTTCGTGGGTTTGCTTGCATTTGATGATCCGGTGCGGAGTGACGTATCGGGATCCATTCATGCAGCGCAGGAAGCCGGAGCGCGGGTCATCATGCTGACCGGTGATAATCCGCACACCGCACGGCACATCGCGTCGCAGGTCGGTATCATTACCCCGGGTGACGAGCTCGTGCTCACCGGGTCAGAGCTTGATCCCCTCGACGACCAATCGCTTTACACAAGACTTCAGGATGCCCGCGTGGTTGCTCGTGCGCTTCCTGAGCACAAGTTGCGCATTGCGCGAATCCTCAAGCGCAATGGTGAGGTGGTAGCGATGACGGGCGATGGCGTGAACGATGCGCCGGCACTCCGCGCCGCGAGCATCGGTATTGCGGTCGGTGCGGGGACCGAAGTTGCGAGGGAGGCGAGCGATCTCATTCTCCTCGGTAATAGTTTTTCGGTCATTGTCGCCGCCATTGAAGAGGGGCGCCTCATTCTTGACAACCTCAAGAAGATTGTCGCCTACCTCCTCTCGACCTCATTCAGCGAGATATTCCTCATCATGGGTGCACTCCTCGGTGGCGCTCCGTTGCCGCTCATGCCTGTACAGATACTGTGGGCAAATATTGTCGGAGGAGACCTCATGAGCTTTTCCTTTGCCTTTGAGCGGAAGGATCCGCAGGCAATGCATCGCAATCCACGAAGCAATGAATCGCGCACCGTTCTCACGCGAGAGTTGGTACAGCTCATCGTGCTCCTCTCGGTAGTGACCGGACTCCTCACGGTGCTGCTCTACTACGGTCTCATGGCGTACGGCATGCCACTCGGCGAGTTACGCACGCTCATTTTTGTCGCGCTCACGCTCGACTCCTTTTTCTTCGCATTCTCGCTCAAGTCGCTCCACGTGCCGGTGTGGCGGATAGACCTCACCTCGAATCGCTACCTTCTCGCTTCGTTCCTCGTGAGTCTCGCACTTCTCCTTGGGGCGTTCTTCGTGCCGCCGCTTGCTCGGCTCCTCGCGCTCGAGCCGCTCAGTCCTCTTGCGAAGCTTGTCCTCTGCGCGGTCGGGGTCGTGAACCTCGTGACGATTGAGATTTTGAAGCATGTGCTGTTTAGAGAGAAAAGTGAAAAGTGAAAAGAGACAACGTCACGTTCTTTCCTCTTAGCACCTTTCTCTTTTTCCTTTCATCTTTTCTCCCCGTGCTTCGTCCTGAAAACTGCGCTACTATTTCTCCTACGCCATGGACCCCACTACCACCATACTCGCACTCGTCACACTCGCGTTCGCCGTGGTGCTCACGATTGTATTGCTCCGTAGGCAGCACAACGACGGGGGTGCTGTAGAGCTCCTCCAGCGTGAGCTCCAGGAACTTACGCGGACACTCGATACGCGCCTCACCGAGAGCTCGCGCCAGGTGCATCACTCCCTTACGAGCCAGCTCGGCGAGTCGGCGCGTCTCATTCGCGAGGTCACCGCGGGGCTCACGAAGCTCGACGAGACGAACCGCCAGGTGGTGTCCTTTGCCGACGAGCTCCAGAACCTCCAGGACATCCTCAAGAACCCGAAGCAGCGGGGTGTGCTCGGTGAGTACTACCTCGAAACGGTGCTCAAAAACGTACTGCCACCTGGCCGCTTCGAGCTCCAGTACGCATTCGCCGATGGCCAGATCGTCGACGCCGCGATCTTCCTCGATAAGGGCCGCATTGTGCCGGTGGACTCGAAGTTTTCGCTCGAGAACTACAACCGCCTCCTCGCGACCCGCGACCCGGGTGAGCGCGAGCGGATCGAGAAGGTCTTTCGCGCCGACCTCAAGCAGCGCATTGACGAGACCGCGAAGTACATTCGGCCCGACGAGCATACGATGGACTTCGCGTTCATGTTCATCCCGAGCGAGGGTGTGTACTACGACCTCCTTGTGAACCAGGTGGGGTCGGTGAAGTCCTCTTCGCGTGACCTCCTCGAGTACGCATTTCGAGACAAGAAGGTCATCATCGTGTCGCCGACGAGCTTCCTCGCGTACCTCCAGACGGTGCTCCAGGGTCTTCGGGCGCTCGAGATAGAGGAGGGTGCGAAGGAGATACGGAAGCGGGTCGAAGAATTGGGTCGGCACCTTGCCGCATACACGGAGTACTACGGAAAGGTGGGATCAGCGCTCCAGACGACCGTCAACCACTACAACGCAGCGGGGAAGGAGCTCCGTAAGGTGGACAAAGACGTGCTCCGTATCACCGGCGCCTCGCCCGAGCTTGCGGTACCGGCGCTCGAGGGGCCAGAGCGAGAGACAGGAGAAAAGTGAAAAAAGGAAAGAGTGTCGTCCTCCCTCTTTTCCCTTTTTTACGTTCCTCTTCCCCCTCACTTGAATGCTTTGACCTCGCGCGGTGTGTAGGGTAGCATGTCAGTATGCGGCAGTCGCAGCTTTTCACGACGACGCGGAAGGAGGCGCCGGCAGACGAGACCGCGAAGAATGCACAGCTCCTTATCCGTGCCGGGTACATTCACAAGGAGATGGCAGGCGTGTACTCGTACCTGCCGCTCGGCGTGCGAGTGCTCTCACGAATCGAGGCGGTCGTCCGCGACGAGATGGACCGCATCGGCGGACAGGAGCTCCGCATGGCGACCCTCCACCCGAGCGAGCCCTGGAAGCAGACCGGCGCATGGGACAAGGTGGACGTGATCTTCAAGATTACAAGTCGCACCGAGAAGGAGTACACCGTGGGGCAAAGCGAGGAAGAGATCGTGACGCCGATCGCGCGCGAATACGCGACCTCGTATAAGCACCTCCCGCTCATCGTCTACCAGATAGGTCAGAAGTACCGCGACGAGCTCCGCGCGAAGTCTGGTATCATGCGCGGCCGTGAGTTCTCGATGAAGGACATGTACTCGTTTCACGAGACGCAGGAAGACTTCGACCGCTTCTACGAGGTGGCAAAGCAGGCGTACCTCCGGGTGTACTCCCGCTGCGGGCTCGTGGCGAAAGCGACCGAGGCCTCCGGTGGCAGCTTCACCGACAAGCTCTCGTACGAGTTCATGGTGCTCACCGACGCGGGCGAGGATGACATCCGGTACTGCACGAACTGTTCGTACTGCGCGAACGTCGAGGTGAGTAGCGAAGCTACGGGTGCTCAGTGCTCACGCTGCGGCAGTGGTACCCTTGCGGAGGCGCGCGCCTCGGAGGTGGGGAACATCTTCGACCTCGGCAAAAAGTATGCGCGTGACTTCTCTTTTACCTTCAAGAATGCGGCGGGCGAGGCGGTCGAGCCCATTATGGGCTGCTTCGGCATCGGCATCACGCGGCTCATGGGGGTCATCGTTGAGGCTCACGCAGACGACCGCGGGCTCGTATGGCCCGAGAGCGTCGCCCCCTTTGCCGTGCACCTCGTGCGCCTTGGTGAGCGCGAGGAGGTCGTGCGTGCCGCCGACGCGCTCTACGATGCGCTCCTTACGCAGGGAATTGACGTACTCTACGACGACCGCGACCTCCGTGCCGGCGAAAAGTTCGCCGACAGCGACCTCATCGGCATCCCCCGCCGCGTCATCGTGAGCGAGCGCTCGCTTGGAGGGGCGTACGAGACGGTGGACCGTGCGAGCGGTACGGTGTCACAGCAGACGGTTGAGAGTCTAAAAGACGGAGAGAAAAGTAAAAAGAGAAAAGAAGAAAGAGATGCGTAACTTCTCTCTTTTCTCTTATCACTTTTCTCTTTTTTCTCACACGCATGTCCCTCCTCCACGCACTCTACGCGCCGTTCAGCAACGACATCGGTATCGACCTCGGTACCGCGAACAGCCTCGTGTACCTCCAGGGGAAGGGTATCGTCATCAATGAGCCGTCGGTGGTTGCGATCAACCAGAAAACGCGACAGGTAGTCGCGGTCGGTCGCACCGCAAAGGAGATGCTCGGGCGGACGCCGCAGCACATCAAGGCGGTTCGCCCGCTCGTGAACGGCGTCATCTCCGACTTTGAGGTTGCGGAGGAGATGCTCACGTACTTCCTCAAGCAAGCGCAGCGGGGCACTCGGTCGCTCGTTGGCCCACGGGTGGTTATCGGCGTGCCCTCGGGCATCACGAACGTCGAGTCGCGCGCGGTGCGCGATGCAGCGCGGAACGCCGGTGCTCGTGAGGTGTTCATCGTCGAAGAGCCGCTCGCGGCGGCTATCGGCATGCGGCTCCCCATCCATGGGTCGCGCGCCTCCATGATCGTCGACATTGGCGGCGGAACGACCGACGTAGCGGTGATGGCGCTCAACGGGCTCGTGCGCGCAAAGAACCTCCACGTTGCGGGGGATCGGCTCAATGCGGACATTATCACCCACCTGCGGGACGAGTTCAAAATCGTCATCGGGGAGACGACCGCGGAGGACCTCAAGTTTGCGGTATGTTCGCTTCACGAAGACGGGGTGCCGCTCGAGGCTCCGGTACGTGGCCGTGACCTCGTGACCGGTCTTCCCAAGGAGGTGATGATCACCGACGAGGACGTGCGCATGGCGATACGGAGCAGCGTTGATGCCGTTGTCGAGTCGGTGCGCGCAGTGCTCGAGGATAGCCCGCCGGTCGTCGTGGCGGATATCATGGAGGTCGGCGTGCACCTTACGGGCGGTGGCGCGCTCATTCGGGGTGTGCCGGAGCTTCTCGCGGCGACGCTTGATCTTCCCATAAACCTCGCCGACGACCCCCTCGTTTCGGTGGTGCGAGGTACCGGGTTCATCGTCGAGGACCTTGATCGGTTTCGTGATATACTTCTCGATGAAGATGCTCTCCCCGCATTTGAAACTGCGTAAGCGTGTGCTCTCCCTCCTCGGGCCGGTTGTCCCCGTAGCCGTAGTGATGGTGCTTGTTGCGGGGCATATAGGGGTGCCCACCAGCGCAGCAACCGTTGCGCATGCGGTCGCCGCACCCCTCTGGCGCGTGCGTGATGCCGCTATCGCGACGGTCGTCGCCACGTACGAGTCGCTCGACACGAGCGACGCGCTCGTGCGCGAGAACCAAGCGCTCCACGACGAGCTCTCTGCGCTTCGGCGTGAGAACTTCATGGCCCGTGCGGTTGTACGCGATACCGCCGCGCTCCGGGCACTCGCCAGGCGTCGCGAAGAACAAGCGCTCCCCGCTGCTGTCCTCAACAGCGATGCGTACGCGCCGTACAGCTCTTTCGTGGTAGATGTGGGTACGGCGGGGGGAGCTCGTGAGGGGATGCTCGTCACGTCGCCGGAGGGTGTGGCGCTCGGGAGTGTGCGCTACGCACTCGAGCGTACGAGTGTTGTCGAGAGCTTTGCTGCCCCGGGGGTGGCGACCGATGTCATCGTGCAGGCGACCTCGAGCGTGCATGCGCGAATGGAGGGGTATGGTGGTGGCACCATGCGCCTCACGGTGCCGCGCGACCTGCCGGTCGCCGTGGGAGATGCAGTCGTACTGCCTGACTTTGCAGGGGACCCCATCGGTGCTGTGCGTGACATCGAGGTTTCTGTAGCTGATCCTTATCAGGTTGTGTACGTGGAGAGTGGTGCAAACCTCTACGAGCTCCGCTACGTGCTCCTTTCCGACGTGCCGTGGCAAAGTGCTGACGCCAACAGTGCTACCTCGACGTCGCACCGCTAGTATCCTACGCCATGCGCTACCTACCCTCCACCCTCCCCCCTCGCCAGCACCTCGTGGTGCGCGCGGTGGTGGGAGGGTGTGCGCTTGTCGGTGCGCTCGTCGGCCCCTGGTGGCTCATGCTGCTTCCCGCTGCGGGGGCGGTGCTATGGTGGGGTGCCCCTGAGGGCGTCGTGGCAGCGCTCGTGTTTGATGCGGTGCATGCGTCCCCGTACCTGCTATGGGGCGTTTCGTGTGGTGAGTGGCTCTTCACCGCGGCGCTTCTCACCCTTGTAGCGCTCCGCTTCCTCGTGCGCCGAGTATACGGTGGCGATGGACGAATGAGAGAAAAGTGATGAGAGAAAAGGGGAAAGTGCTAAGAGGAAAGAACGTGACGTCGTTTCTTTCCTCTTTCCTCTCATCCCGTCTGTGCCGGGCGTGTATGCCGTGGTATAACGGGGTATGCGAATCCGTGCGCGGCGTCGCCCCGTAGAAATAACCCCCGACGAGATTCTTCTCGACGCACACAACCTACCCGCGTACGACCCGCGGCGGCTCGAGGGCCGCATCAACCAGCCGATAGGGACGGGGGCATTCCGCCTCCTGTGGTTCGGCATTGCTCTGGTAGGGGGGGCAGTGCTCGCACGCGCAGGTGACCTCATGCTCGTCAAGGGTGCGCACTACCGCGAGCTCTCCGAGGAGAACATGCTCGGTCACTCGCGGATCATCCCGGAGCGCGGGGTCATCACCGACCGACAGGGCCGTGAGCTCGCCTGGAATGTGCCGCTCTCGCGCGAGGGTACTCCGGAGGAGTTCAGTGGGCGCGCGTACGCAACGACGAGCGGAAGCGCGCACGTGGTCGGGTATGTACGGCTACCCGCCCGTGACGTGCATGGGGTACTCTACCGCACGGACACCGAGGGCGTCGCTGGTGCGGAGCAGGTGTTCGATGCACTGCTGCGGGGTACACCGGGAACGAAGATCGTCGAAACCGATGCCCGCATGGCCGAGGTGAGTACCGGCATACTCGAGCCACCGAAGCCGGGTGCCTCGCTTACCCTGAGCATTGACGCAAACCTCAATTATGGCTTGTACGAAGCTATGCGAGAGCTTGCTGACAGGGCCCCGTTTACCGGGGGGGCCGGGGTCATCATGGATGTAGCAACCGGCGAGCTCGTGGCGCTCACGAGCTATCCGGAGTACGCGCCCCAAGCCTTTGTGGCGGGGGATCAAGAGCTCATCGACGCGTACGCGAGCGACCTGCGGCTGCCATACCTCGATCGGGTCGTCTCCGGCCAGTTCACCCCCGGATCTATCGTCAAGCCGTACCTCGCGGTTGCCGCACTCGAGGAGGGCATCGTACAGCCAGAGACGAGCTTCGTATCGACCGGGGCGCTCCGCCTCGCGAACCCCTACGCCCCCGATCAGTACTCGCTCTTTACCGACTGGCGTGCGCACGGTGTCGTCAATCTTCGCCGTGCGCTCGCGGTGTCCTCAAACGTGTACTTCTACTACATCGGTGGTGGGTTTGGGAGCCAGGAGGGGCTCGGCATCGGGAGAATCGAGTCATACCTGCGACGCTTCGGTTTCGGTGCTCCAACAGGGAGTGGGCTGCTGGGGGAGGCTTCTGGGGTGCTTCCCTCGCCGTCATGGAAAGCGGCGACATTCCCCGATGACCCGACCTGGCGCATTGGCGACACGTACCATACCTCGATCGGTCAGTACGGCACGCAGGTCTCACCCCTCCAGGTTGTGCGCGCGGTCGCGTCGCTCGCGAACGGGGGCATCCTCCTCACGCCACGGATTGAAACAGCGCACACGCCATATAGCGCACACAGTATCAACGTTGATGATGTGATGCTCCGCATCGTACGTGACGGCATGCGCGACGGCGTGCTCGATGGCACCGCTCTTGGGCTCAATGTACCGTACCTTGCCATAGCAGCGAAGACGGGTACCGCAGAAATCGGCACCGGTAAAGACTTTGTCCACTCGTGGGTCACGGGGTTCTTTCCGTACGAAAAGCCGCGCTATGCTTTCGTTGTCCTCATGGAGCATGGCCCGCGCCATAACCTTTTCGGCGCCACCGCAGCGATGCGCACATTCTTTGACTGGATGCGCGAGCATGCGCCGGAGTATGTGCGAGAGGAAAGAGAAAAGTAAAAAGAGAAAAGCAACGACATCACGTTCTTTCATCTTAGCACTTTTCTCTTTCCGCTCTCCCGCGTGTCAAATCACCAAACCATGACACCGAAGCGCCCGTTTGTTATCTTCCGCACAGGTGTGGTATACTCCCTCGCACTACTAGCGATAATGAGCCGCTATGAATGACGAAATTTCCTACCTGACACCGGAGAAGTACGATGAGCTGAAACGTGAGCTCCAGCACCTCACGAGCACGAGACGGCGTGAGATCGCGGAGAGTCTCGAGTACGCACGGTCACTCGGTGACTTGTCGGAGAATGCCGAGTATGCGGAGGCACGTGAGTTTCAAGCGGCGACCGAGGAGCGCATCCGTCGTATCGAGACGGTGCTCGCAACTGCGAAGATCCTCACAAAGAAGAAGAGCGACGCGGTGACACTTGGGTCGAAGGTGGCCATATGCAAGCAGGGCGATCGCGAACCCCATACGTACACGATTGTCGGGTCCGAGGAGACAAACATGCTCGAACGAAAGCTCTCGCACCTCTCGCCCTTAGGCGAAGCGCTCATGGGGAAAAAGAAGGGCGACGAATTCAGCTTTGAGACACCGAGCGGGAAGCAGAAGTACACCATCGTCTCGGTGGAGTAGCATGCTGTGGGCAGACCGGAGTGCAGACGAGATCACCGCGCGATTCGCGGGGAAGGTTGCCCGTGGCGAGCCGCTCGTCGTGCGTGACGAGAAGACGCTCTCTGGCAGGGTGCACGTCGGCTCCATGCGCGGGGTGGCGGTGCACGGCATCATTACCCACGTGCTCCGCGAGCGCGGGGTGGCGGTGCGCTTCCTCTACGAGTTCAACGACCTCGATCCGATGGACGACATCCCGTCGTACCTTGACGAGTCGCAGTACCGGCAGTACCTCATGCGGCCGCTCTGTGACGTGCCCTCTCCGGTCGCGGGGAGCGACAACTTTGCTGAGTACTTCGGCGCTGAGTTTGCGGGTGTGATTGAGCGGGCGGGTTTCTTCCCCGAGGTGTATCGGGCGTCGGAGCTCTACCGGCGCGGCGCGATGGATCGTTACATCCACCTCGCGCTCGCCCGTCGCAGCGACATACGAAAGTTGTACGCCAGCGTGGCTGGGTCAGAGAAGCCGGACGATTGGTTTCCGGTATCGATCGTTGCGCCCGTGTGCCAAGGGGGTGCGCCACGCATTGTCGGATACGACGGCACACAGCTCTCGTGGGAGTCAGCTGAGGGGGAGCGTGGCATGCTTGCCCCAGAGGGCGGCGCGGTGAAGCTCGTATGGAAGGTGGAGTGGGCGGCAAAGTTTGCGGCGCTTGGCGTTGACGTAGAGGGTGCCGGGAAGGACCATACGACGAAGGGTGGGGCGCGTGATGTTGCTAGCCACATTGCCCGTGAGGTGTTCGGCATTGAGCCGCCCTACGACGTACCGTACGAGTTCTTCCTTGTCGGGGGTAAGAAGATGTCCTCCTCGAAGGGCAGGGGGTCGAGCGCGAAGGAGGTGTCGGACCTCCTCCCCCCGCACCTCTTCCGCTTGGCGCTCATCGGCAGGGAGCCGAAGCGGGCCATCGAGTTCAACCCCGACGGCGACACCATACCACTCCTCTTCGATGAGTACGACCGGCTCGCGGCGAAAGCGTGGAGCGGGGCAGGGGACGATGACGCGCGCCTCTTTCACCTCCTCCATCCCGAGGCTCCTTCCGCGCGTCGCTTTGAGCATTTTCTCCCACGGTTTACCCAGGTGGCATTCCTCGTGCAGATGCCGCACCTCGACTTCTTCGCCGAGTGTGAGCGCCTCAAAGGAGCACCGCTCAACGCAGAGGATCGTGCCGAGTGTGAAGAGCGAGCGGCATACGCGAGGGAGTGGCTTGCCGTATGTGCTCCTGAGGCATACCGGTACACGCTCGCCGAGGACGAGGTGCCTGTCGCTGCACGAGAGCTTTCTCCTGCTCAGCGCGCGGCGGTGCGTGAGCTCGTGCGTGCGATGGAAGCGCTCCCCGATTTTGATGGGCAGACACTCCACACGGCACTCCACGAGGTGCGTAAGCAGGCAGGTATTGAGCCGAAGGAGCTGTTTCAAGCCATCTACCGCGCATTCCTCGGGAGGGATTCGGGGCCGAAAGCGGGGTGGTTCTTGAGTGTCTTGGGGAGAGAGTTCGTGCTGATGCGGCTGCGCGACGTGGCGGTGGAGTAGCTCTACAACAGAAACGCCCCCTCCGGGGCGTTGTGGCTAGCTTCGCGTCTGTAGCACCGCTTCCACTGTTTCAGACAGCTGACGCAGTGCATACGCAATGTCGTCGCTCCCCGGCCCCCCGTACAGGGCCGTACGCAAGACCTTGTCTATGGCTGACGACGTTGCGAGCGCCTGTCGGAACCGCTCGTCATCCGCGGGCACCGTATCTCTACCCCCGCGATTCACTTTGACGTTCTGGGAGTATCGCCTCGAGGAGTTGCTCGAGGAGCTGCGAAGGCGCCACACCTTTTGCAAGCTTTTCATCCGGCGTGAGCCTATCGAAGCGCGTCGCTACCTCGTGAGCAGCGCGGAGCACCGCATCCAGCCGATCCTGCGCTTTACGCGCCTTACGGAGAGTTTCGGCGATCCGTGCGTTGTGGCGTCTGAGGTGGTGCACCTTACGTTGTGCAGCCTCGGAATCGAGATCAGCTTGAGAGTAGGCGGGAACTTTCATGTCCGTCTCCCATCGTTTGTTAGCCCGCTCCATTCAACCACATGTGAGGTTATGTGTCACGCTTTCGTGCGAATCGCCCACGACCCACCTTCTTTGGTTCCTTGAGGATCTCGAGTGCCCGATCGAGGGCTATGGTGTACACGTCGTCGGTTTTGAGCGAGCGAAAGTCCTTCTCGTGGACGATGTAGGGGCCGAACCTCCCGACCGATGCGGTGATGGGCTCGCCGCTTGTCGGATGCACGCCGAGCACGCGGGGGAGTGAGAGGTAGCGGAGCGCCTCCTCGAGGGTCACGCTCGCGGGGTCCTTCCCCTTGGGGAGGCTCGCGCGGCGCGGCTTCGTCTTCTTCCCCTTCGCCCCTTTTGGGTCGCCGACCTGCACGTAGGGGCCATACCGCCCATCGAGCACGAAAATAGGCTCGCCGGTCTCTGGGTATGTGCCGATGGGCTTCTGCGCCTCGACCATGCCGCCGCTCTCGGTGCGCGCGCCGTCGCACGTGGGGTACGTCGTACAGCTCATGAAACGGCCTGAGCGGCCGAGCTTGTAGGCCATCGGTGCGCCACACTTTGGGCAGGGGAAGGCCTCTGGTGCGGGGCCGAGGTCGGTGAGCTTCGCGATCGCATCCTTCGTCGTCACCGCGTGGTGGAATGGTTCGTAGAACGTGGCGAGCGTCGCCGTATACTCGCGCGTGCCATCGGCAATGTCGTCGAGCTCGTCCTCCATCTCTGCGGTAAAGGAGTCGCTGATGTACGGCGCAAAGTGCTCCTCGAGGAAGCTGCTCACGACGTCGCCGACGGCAGTCGGCATGAGTGTCTTCCCTTGCTTCTCAACGTACCCGCGATCGGCGAGGTTCTTCATGATGGTGGCATACGTCGAGGGGCGGCCGATACCGCGCTTCTCGAGCTCTTTCACGAGCCCCGCTTCGGTGTAGCGGTTGGGTGGGGTCGTGTACTTGCCCTCGCTCTCGACCGATTCCGTGGTGAGCCGGTCGCCCTCGGCGAGGTGGGGGAGCTCAACATCTTCGCCCCGTGCGGCGGGGTCGGCGCGGAGCCACCCTTCAAAAGCGACACGGGAGCCATTGAGGGCAAAGTCGGGGATCGTTGCGCCGGAAATGTTCGCGAGAACTTTCGTCTTTACAATGCGCGCATCCTGCATCTGCGACGCCACGGCGCGGGTCCAGATGAGCTCGTAGAGCCGCTTCTGCTCGTCGGTCGTGCCCGCGCTCCGCTTGTTGGGGTCACTCGGCCGTATCGCCTCGTGCGCCTCCTGTGCATTCTTCGCTTTTGCCTTGAAGTTGCGCACCATGAGGAGATCGCTGCCGTAGCGGGCGGTAACGGTGCGCCCCAAAGCACCGAGCGCGCTCGCGGAGAGCGTTGGCGAGTCGGTGCGCATGTAGGTGATGTGTCCCGCTTCGTAGAGCTTCTGGGCCACCGCCATGGTGCGCGAGGGGGCGAAGCCGAGCCGCGTCGAGGCGGCCTGTTGGAGTGTCGAGGTCGTGAAGGGAGGGTAGGGGCTTCGCTTCTGCTCCGACCCGGTGATAGTCGTGACCGAGAAGGGGTGCGTGGTCGCTGCGGCAACAATGCGCGATGCCTCCGCTTCGCTCCGCGGCTCCTCAACGCAGGTGAAGGTGAGGGAGTTGCTACCGTGGCGGAGGAGTGCCGTCACGACCCAGTATGCTTCCGGGACAAATGCACGTATTTCGCGTTCGCGCTCCATGAGGATGCGGAGCGCAGGCGACTGCACCCGCCCGGCAGAGAGGCCGTACCGCACCTTCTTCCAGATGAGGCCGGAGAGCTCGTAGCCGACGAGGCGGTCGAGCACCCGGCGCGCCTCCTGCGCCTTCCGGAGGTTGTGGTCAATGGTGCGGGGATGGGCGAAGGCATCCTGTACTGCCCCCTTCGTGATTTCGTTGAAGGTGACGCGTCGCACCGTACCAAATGCTTTCTTTCCTCGTGCGTGCGGCTCCTCGTGGAGGCCGAGCGCCTCGACGAGGTGCCACGCAATGGCTTCTCCCTCGCGGTCGGGGTCGGTCGCGAGCACCACCTCGTCAGCATGGGCGACCGCAGTCGCGAGCTCGCGGAGCACCTTCTCCTTGCCGTGTACGACCTCGTAGTGGGGTACGAAGCCGTGTGCAATGTCAATCGCATTCCGGCTCGACTTCGGGAGGTCGCGTACGTGGCCGACCGATGCCTTGACCGTGTATCCCTCACCGAGGTACTTCTCGATCGTCTTCGCTTTCGCGGGAGATTCAACAATGACGAGGGTGCGCATAGTCTTGATACACGTACCACAGGGGTGCTGGGGATGCAAGGCAGGGGTGAAAAGAGAAAAGTAAAAAGAAACGACGTCACGTTCTTTCCTCTTAGCACTTTCCTCTTTTCTCTTTTCACTTTTCACTTTTCTCTCTCCCGTCCCCACACCTACTCACCCCCGTCGTGCCGTCGCGGCGGAGCTCAGTGAACGATTCCTGTGTGGTGACCGTACCGGAAGGGGAAAGGGTGACGTGTGCGACCATGCCGCAGCGCACCCGGGGCTCGAAGTACTGGTCGAATACCACATTGCCGAGCGAGTAGTAGATCCACGTGCCGCGGTAGAGCTCTTTGCCCTGGATAACGTGCGGGTGGGCGCCGACGACAAGGTCGGCCCCGGCGTCCACGAAGCGGTGCGCGAGTACGCGGACAGAAGCGTCGGGGGAGGACCCGTACTCGGTGCCCCAGTGGGCAAAGACAACGACAAACGTACTCGTCGCTTCGGCGCTAAGTGCGGCGAGGAGGTCATGTGGCTGTGGGGTGTCCCAGGGGTCGTACCCAAACAGCGCGATCGCTCTGCCGCTCGAGGTCGCGCGCCACGGGGCAGCATGTCCCGGGGCGCCAAAGGTGCCGACGTTCGCTCTAGCAAGCCAGTGCACAGTCTCAACCACCCCTGCGTCGCCGAAGTTGCGGATGTGGTTGTTCGCAAGCGAGACCGCGGAGAACCCAGCCTCGGAAAGTGTGGCGGCAACGCTCGTCGCGAAGGTGAAGCGAAAGTGGTTAGGACCCGGGTCGCGGTAGTCCGAGACCGGCGTGAACGAGGTGATAGGCCCCTCGAGGTTGCCGAAGACAAACGTGCTCGACGCAAACAGTACCCGCACGTCGCGAAGGATAGTATCGTACCCTGCCTGCTCGGCGCGCTCCCGCACGTACCGGTCAAACATGAGGTCGCCGACGAAGGTAAGGGTAATGGGTTGCGGGACATTCGGCGCTGGGTTTATACGGGGCCAGGTGGCTGCCCCAAACAGAGCGGAGCCGATGAGCGTGGCGAGCAGGAGCGTGCGGAACATGGTAGCATCGTAGCACGAGAGAAAAGTAAAAAGTAAGAAGAGAAAAGGGAAAAGTAAAAAGAGGAAAGAAGGACATCGTTTCTTTTCTCTTTTCTCTTTTTACTTTTCTCTCGTTTCTCATCACTTCTCCATGTCTTCCTCTCCCCACCGTATCGTCGTCGCGCTCTCCGGCGGCGTTGACAGCTCCGTGGCCGCGGCACTCCTCAAAGAGGCGGGGTACGACGTGTCCGGTGCGTTCATCGTGCCGTGGAGCCCGTCGTGGCTCCCGTGTACGTGGCGCGAGGAGCGGCGCGACGCAATGCGGGTCGCCGCACACCTTCGGATACCCTTCCATACGGTAGACCTCTCGCATGAGTACGAGCGCGATGTCGTGCAGACGTTTGTGGCGGAGTACCGCGCTGGGCGCACCCCCAACCCCGATGTGCTCTGCAACCAGCACGTGAAGTTTGGTGCATTCCTTGCATGGGCGTTGGGTAATGGTTTTGACGCTATGGCAACGGGGCACTATGCGAGACGGGAGAGAAAAGAGGAAAGTGGAAAGAGGAAAGAAGGGGACAATGGACGAGAGACGATAGAAATGACAGGACGGGACCATGGAGACGACGGGGCTGCGGACGATGGACAAGGGACCGTGGACTATGGAACCATAGCACCATCGTCCTTCTCCCCATTTCGTCTCCTTGCTGGGGTGGATACCTCGAAGGACCAGAGCTACTTCCTGTGGACGCTCTCTCAGCGGGAGCTCTCCCACACCCTCTTTCCCGTCGGTGGGTACACAAAGCCGGAGGTGCGGGCGCTCGCGGCGCGCTTTGAGCTCCCAACCGCGGCAAAAAAAGACAGCCAGGGGGTATGCTTCCTCGGTGCGGTAGATATGGCGGACTTCCTAGCGCACTACCTCCCCCTCGTACCGGGGACCGTCCTCGATACCGCGGGGGTGCCCATCGGTACGCACCGTGGCACACTGCTCTACACGCTCGGGCAGCGGCATGGCTTTGTAGTACACCAGGCATCTCCTGCTGACGCCCCGTACTACGTCGTCTCGAAAGATGTGGATCGTAACACTCTCACGGTTGCTCATCGCATGCCTGCCGCGCAACGCGCCACAGGGGTGCACGCTCTCTCGCTCACCTCGGTACGGTGGGTGGCGGATGAGCCTGTGGCCGGTGCTTCGTACCAGGCGCGGTACCGATACCGGCAGCCACTCGTACCGGTCGTTGTCACACGGGGAGCTCCGGATGTCGTCGTGCGTTTTCTAGCACCCCAGCAGTACGTCGCATGTGGCCAGTCGCTCGTGCTCTACAACGGTAGTGTATGCCTCGGGGGCGGAATCATCGAGGCGACCGACCCGCTGCCCACCACTGCATAACGCACTTGTCGGCGCTCGGGGATACGCTATCATGGGTGCATGGAGGAAGGTACTCACACAAAGCGGCTCGTCCTCGTACTCGCCCTCGTCCTCGTCGCGCTCGCCGTGGTCTCGCTCGACGTGCTGCGGACGCCGAGTCAGAGCGAACAGGCGGCGGTCTTGCGCGCGTATGTCAAGTAGCGCCACGGTCGTCGTCCGAAAGGCGAATGGCGAGCGGGAGCCGTTCTACCCGGACAAGCTGTACCAGTCGCTCGTACGGAGCGGCGCTGATACCCAGCTCGCGGACCAGATTACCACGCGCATCGCGGATCGGGTGCGCGATGGCGATGCGACACGCGACATCTACCGACAGGCGTTCGCATCGCTCCGTAAGGTCGAACGTCCCATGGCAGCGCGCTACTCGGTGAAGCATGCGCTCCTCGAGCTCGGGCCGTCGGGGTACCCCTTCGAGGACTACCTCGCGGAGATTTTCCGCGTACTTGGGTACAACACAACCACGCGTGTCATGGTGCGGGGGCGGTGCGTCGAGCACGAGCTCGATCTCATCGGGGTGCGGGGTACGGAGCGGTTTGGTGCAGAGGCGAAGTACCACAACAACGCGGGGCTTAAGTCGGACATCAAGGTCGCGCTCTACGTCCAGGCGCGGTTCGAAGACATCGCCGCGGGTAACACTGCACACCCCTACACCGTGCGCCGCCTCATCACGAACACGAAGTTTACCGAGCAGGTTGAGCTCTATGCTGCGTGTATCGGTATCGAGCTCATAAGCTGGGATTACCCTGACCGGGGCAACCTCCGCGAGCTCATCGAAACAACCGGTGTTCACCCCATTTCCTGCGTGACAACCCTCTCGACGACCCACAAGCGTCGCCTCATGGAGCAGGGGGTCGTGCTATGCCGGCAGCTGCGCGCAAATCCCGGGGTGCTCGCAGCACTCGGGCTTCCCGAGCGCACCACCAGCCTTGTACTTGAGGAGGTTGGTCGCTTGTGTCAGGACTGAATGGGTGACACAATGAGGGGTGAGCAGCGTCGCTGCCGTAGCACCGTAGTGGTGTCATATGATACTTGAGACGAGCGTAGCTATGTTCTTGCAAATCGGGCTTGCCCTCGCCCTCGGGGCGCTCCTTGGCCTTGAGCGTATCATCGCGGGCAAGGAAGCAGGCATGCGCACATTCGGCCTCGTGTCGGTCGGCTCGTGCCTCTTCATCATCATCGGCAACCTCGTTGCGCGGGAGTGGGGCGGCAATGCGTCTTTCGACCCGCTCCGCATCGCGAGCGCTATCGTGACCGGTATCGGCTTCATCGGTGCGGGGCTCATCATTTTTCAGCACGAGCTCAAGGGCCTTACGACCGCCGCGGTTCTATGGGTTACATCAGCCATCGGGGTTGCGGTGGGGTTTGGCTACTACGTGCTCGCAACGTTCGTGACGTTCGTGACGCTCTTCGTACTCGTCGGGCTCTGGTTTGTTGAGCGCACCATCGAGCAACATGTGCACGCCCTCACGAAACGGCGCTAGTTATTTATGAGCTAATACCACGCGTATGAACTACCGTCTCAATGCACGCGTTATCGCATTTGTTGGCGTGTTTGTTGTTGCTGCAGGTGCACTCTTCATCTACACGCTCCTCCTCGCACCGACCGAGCGCGATGTGCCAGCTGACCTCGCAACAACGACCACCCGCGAAGCCGAGCAGCTCATCACCGCACGGCACAAGGTTGTTGGTACCGCACATACGGTCGCGGGCTCGGTAGGCCTTCCCACGCCCTGCCACACCGTCGTCGTTGAGCCTTTCTTTGTGGATGCGGGGACGAGTACGGTTGAGCTCCGCTTTAGTACGGGGCTCTCGGGGGACGTGTGCGCCGCCAAGGTCACCGATGTCCCCTTCTCGGTCACCTTCACCGCCGATCCTGGTGCGGAGCTCCGTGCGACGTGGAACGGCGCACCGGCGACACTTAATCTCGTACCCGTCGGTCCCAATGAGCCAATAGAAGGCGGTGTGCCGGTGAAGGGCTAGCTGACAGCAATGCTTTCGTGTCGTGCTGCTTTACGCGGGGCAGGTGCAACTATTCAGCCATTTCCAGTGGGGCGGCTTTTCTTGTCTTTGCGAGCCCACAGGCGAAGCAAACCAGCACCGTACCGTATACGGTATATCCATGGATTGCTTCGTCGTAAACTCCTCGTAATGACGACGAGAAACGGTTACTCGACATGGCACGCTGGGAAAAGGTGAATGGTTACGGGCAGGTGCGTTGTGCGCATTCGCGTACCCATGGTACACTTCCCCTACCAAGGTCGCGTCGTACTTTGTAGAAGCTTTTACTAGCGGTAACACGTAAAGAACGTAAATTGAGGTATGTTTGATTCAAATACAACAGGGCAGAGCAGTACGCCAACGTCGGCAGGTAGTGCGCCAGCGGGGAAAGGGAAGCGCGCCCTGCTCGGTATCGTGACGGTCGTTGCTCTCGCAGCGCTCGCTGCTGCGGCATGGTTTTTCCTCGGTAGGGGAGGTGAACAGGGTGGTGTGGCACAGAGTGAGGGCGCAGAGCGCACGGTTGCAATGGTGAACGGTGCTTCTGTAACGCGTGGCGACCTCGACAAGAAACTCGAGCAGGTGCGCGCAGCGTCTCCCGCGGCCTCCTCGGCGGAGGACGCTGGTTTCGAGCTCCAGGTGCTTGATGAGCTCGTCAACCTCCGGCTCCTCGTCTCCCTTGCGGAAGAGCGCGGCATGACGGTGACCGACGACGCGATTAAGTCTGAAATGGATGGCCTCGTGAAAGCATTCGGTGGCCCCGACGTTCTCGCCGAACGCCTCAACCAGGCGAAGCTCACCCAAGAGGAGCTCAATGAGAACATTAGAAACGAGATCCTCGTGCGCCAGCTTGTCGATGCCGACACCGACATTGAGCTTGCGACGACGACCGACGCAGAGGTGCGTGCAAAGTACGATGAGGTCGCCGCTGCAAACAAGGGGGGCGACTTCCCTCCGTTCGAGCAGGTGAGCGAGATGATCCGCGCCCAGCTCCTCCAGGAGAAGAGTGCGAAGATTGTACAGGACTACATTACTGCAGCACGCGCGAAAGCGAATATCCAGGTGCTCCTCTAAACTCACACATGGGTCGCGTCCGCACAGGAGGGAGCACGCAGAGCCGGTCACCGTTTGACCGGCTCGGTGCGTACCACGGCATTGAAGAGTACTTCCTCCGCGCGAATGGGCTCCGTCTCCTCCACTACCCCGACACTTCCTCGCCGGTGGTTGGTGTCATGGTGACGTACCTCGTGGGGAGCCGCCACGAAGCGGTCGGCCATACCGGCGCGACGCACCTCCTCGAACACCTCATGTTTCGCGGTTCGAAAGCGTTCCCCAATCGGCGCGGCGTGTCGGTGCTCGACCTCCTCGGGGATAAGGGTGCGCTCGTCAATGCCACTACGTGGCTCGATCGGACCAACTACTACGAAGTGTTGCCGCGCGAGCATGCAGCATTCGCGCTCGCCGTTGAGGCAGATAGGATGCGCCATGCCGCCATTACGCCGCGTGACCTCGCGGAGGAGATGCCCGCGGTGCGGAGCGAGTATGCGCTGCGGGTCGAGAACGACCCCCACGAGTACCTCGATGAGCGGATATGGGCGACTGCGTTCATGGCGCACCCCTACCACCACCCCACGATAGGTTGGCTCTCTGACATCGAGCACGTGTCGCTTGCACAGCTCCTCCACTTCTACAACACTTACTACTGGCCGAACAACGCGGTGCTCTCGGTGGTGGGCGACATTGATCGCGAGACGCTCCTCCCCCTCGTCGCGCAGCATTTCGGGGTGCACCCGCGCGCGCCCCACGAGATACCCGTGCCGTATACCGCGGAACCTCCCCAGCAGGGGAAGCGTACCGTGGAGGTGCGCCGCGCGGGCACGAAGCAGGTGGTGGGGCTCGCGTGGAAGGTGCCGGAAGCGCGCCATAGCGACACGCCAGCGCTCATCGTCCTTGCGACGCTCCTCGCCGACGGGCGCACTTCGAGGCTCTACCGGGCGCTCGTCGAGCGTCGCCGCGCTGCGGAGGTTGCGACTACGTACCGGCCGTTCCGCGACCCATCACTCCTCCCCGTGTATGTCACCGCAGCGGCAGGGGTGCGTCACGACTCCCTCGAGCGTGAGGTGCTGCGCGCCGTGAAGCTCCTTCAGGAGGAGGGGGTGCATGCCCGGGATGTCGCGCGCGTCGTTGCCCAGATCGAGGCTGAGCTCGTGTTCACCCGCGACGGTCACTACGCAACACTTGCCGCGCTCAATGAGGCGATAGCGGTTGCAGACTGGCGCTACTTCTTTGATCTCCCCGGCGCTCTTGCAAAGGTCACCCCGGAGGACGTTCGGCGGGTTGCCCGTACATACCTCACCGACGATTCCCTTACCATCGGGCGATACTACGCCACCTCGTAGCTCTCCAACGGTATGACACCCCTTACAAAACGAGTGCAGTACGAGCGTGCGGAGAACGGTGTAGACGTGTACATACTGCCGGTGCGCGAGAATGATGTCGTGGTATGCCACCTGTGCCTACCCGGTGGCTACGCCGCTTCGTACGACCGGCAGGCGCTCGTCGAGGTGCTCGTACAGGCGCTTCCCGGCTCGACGCGAGCACACTCCCGTCGAGCTATCCTTGAGCGGTTCGAGGAGGTCGGTGCGGAGGTCGCGGTAGATGCAGATGGTGGATGGTGTACCGTCACCCTCTCGTCGCGCCACGCAGTGTTCCCCGAGGTATTTCGAAGCGTCATCGAGGTGCTCTGCGGCGCCCTATTTCCCGAGCGTGAGGTGGCGGAGGCGCTCACGCAGGTCACGACCGCGCTCCACCACGCGCGTGAGGACACGCGGTCGTGCGCGCGCCATAGCCTCATGGACGCCCTCTACGCAAAGGGGCACCCGCACTGGTCGCCGAGCATCGCGGCGCTTGAGCGCGACCTTACCCATGTGACGCCACCCCTCCTCCGTGAGCTCTGGCGCGCCGTACGGGCGACGTCCGGCGCTTTCGTGTGCGTAGCGGGAGACGTTGCGGCGCCCGGTGTCCGCGATGCGGTCCGCGATGCGGTCTCCCTCTTGCCGCAGCAGCTTCCCCAGGTGCCGGAGCTTTCCGTGGCACACGTCGGAGCTCCCGCAACGAAGGATATGGTGCAGGTGGTGCGCGATCGCATGAACATAGACACGTGCCTCGGCATACCGCTCTCGCTCACCCGGGAGAGCGATGCGTACCTGCCGCTCACCCTTGCGGTCGGGGTGCTCGGCGGGTCTGCGACGTCGCGTCTCTTTCACACGCTTCGGACCAAGGAGAGCCTCACGTACGGCTCCTATGCACTGCTCGAGGGCTTCACAGACGGCTATCCGGGGCACCTCGTCGCATCTGCGGTATTTCCACGGGATGTGTTCATACGGGGGCGAGCAGTACTGCGGGAGGTGGTGCGTACGTTTGCCGAGCGTGGGGTGACCCGTGCCGAGCTCGCGACGCGGAAGGGGGAGATAGCCGGCCGCTACGTCGTTGGCCTCTCGACGACGTCGGGCGTCTGTGGCGCCCTCGCGGCAGCTATCCGCTCGGGTAAGTCACCGGAGTACCTCGACGAGTTTCCTGCCCGCATCGCCGCGGTGACCCACCGCGCGGTACAGGACGCTATCGCCGAGCACATTCGCTACGACCGCGCGATCACCGCTGCGGCGGGAGAGGTGGCGAGAGAAGAGAGATAGGTGACAAGAGACTACA
The DNA here is from genome assembly GCA_964568345.1 of uncultured Candidatus Saccharibacteria bacterium. Lineage (GTDB taxonomy): Bacteria > Patescibacteriota > Minisyncoccia > Phycocordibacterales > UBA12088 > UBA12088. Next base: position 23,330 of record CAZMPG010000014.1, read on the forward strand.
CACCGCCGCTCCATTCTTTCCTCTTTCCTCTTATCACTTTCCTCTTTTTACTTTTCCCGTCCGCGTGTATATACTCGTCCCATGGAGCTCAATAACCTTCGGGAGCGATACCTCGCCTACATGGCTGAGCATGGCCACGTGGTGCTGCCGTCAGCGTCACTCGTACCGGAGAATGACCCGACGACCCTCTTCACGGGGAGCGGTATGCAGCCCCTGGTGCCGTACCTCCTCGGCAAGGAGCACCCGTCGGGTACGCGGCTCGTAGACAGCCAGACGTGCTTCCGGTCGGGCGACATTGAGGAAGTGGGCGACAACCGCCACACGACCTTCTTCGAGATGCTCGGCAACTGGTCGCTCGGCGACTACTTCAAAGATAAGCAGCTCGCATGGTTTTTCACGTTCCTCACCGAGGTGCTCGGCCTCGACCCTGCGCGGCTCTACGTGACCGCGTTTGCGGGCGACTCCGCGCTTGGCCTACCGCGCGACGAAGAATCGGTCGCCCTATGGACGCAGCTCTTTGCAGGAAAGGGCATTGACGCGCGAGCGGTCGAGATTGGCTCTGAGGCGGCGGGCGCGGAGCGGGGTATGCAAGGCGGTCGGATATTCTACTACGACGCAGCAAAAAACTGGTGGAGCAGAGCGGGCACCCCCTCGCTCATGCCTGTAGGTGAGCCGGGTGGCCCCGACTCCGAGGTGTTCTACGATTTTGGCACTGAACACGATCCACGCTTCGGCACACACTGCCACGTCAACTGTGACTGTGGTCGCTTTCTCGAGATCGGCAACAGTGTGTTTATGCAGTACAAAAAGGAGAAAGACGGCTCATTTTCACTGCTTCCCAAAAAAAATGTTGACTTTGGCGGCGGCTTGGAGCGCCTCCTCATGGCGGCGACCGACACCCCCGATATCATAGCGGTCTGCCACCGGCCGATCCTCGATTTTCTGGAAGTGAGCTCAGGTAGGACGTACGGCGCAGATGAACGCGATACCCGCGCGTTTCGTATTATCGCCGACCACATGAAGGCCGCGGTGTTCCTCATCGGCGATGGGGTTATGCCGGGCAACACCGACCAGGGGTATTTTGTGCGGCGACTCATTCGGCGTGCGGTGCGGTACGCAGATGTACTTGGCGCTGCGGATGGGTTTGCCGGGATTGTACGCCCTATTGTCGAGATGTATGAGGGTCAGTATCCAGTCCTGCACGAGCGTTCGGTACAGATAGCGCACACCCTCGAGGAGGAGGAGCGGAAGTTCCGCGCCACGCTCTCGCGTGGCCTACGCGAGTTTGAGAAGCTGCATGGCGACACTGTATCGGGACGGGACGCATTCGTGCTCTTCTCGACGTACGGTTTTCCCTATGAGGTGACGGAGGAGCTTGCAGCGGAGCGCGGAATGGTCGTGGACGATCGGGCATTCCGTGCTGAGATGGCGGCGCACCAAGACCTTTCCCGCGCTGGCTCCGAACAGAAGTTTAAGGGTGGACTTGCCGACCACGGCGAGACGACGACCATGCTCCACACCTGTACCCACCTCATGCTCGCGGGGCTACGGAAGTACCTTGGCGACCACGTGCACCAGGCTGGCTCGAACATCACCGCAGAGCGCGCGCGATTCGACTTCACGCACCCCGACCGTGTGCCGCGCGAGGTCCTCGACAAGGTCGAAGCGTACGTACACGATGCGATAGCGAAACGCTGTCCGGTCACGACAACCGTCATGGATAAAGCGGCTGCCCGTGCAGGGGGTGTCGAGGGGAGCTTCTGGGAGAAGTACCCCGACCAGGTGACCGTGTACGCGGTCGCCTGCGACGATGGCACGGTGTACTCGCAGGAGCTTTGCGGTGGTCCCCACGTGGCTCACACAGGACAGATCTCCGGTACGTTTAGGATCACCAAAGAAGAATCATCATCAGCTGGCGTGCGCCGCATCAAGGCAGTGCTCGCCTGATGTGCATAACGGCGTGGGCCCGGTGGCACCTGGCCGGTATACTGGGGGCATGTCTCACGGGCATGCCCGCTCATACGTCGTGTTCGATGTCGGTGATACTACGGTAGGCGTGGGCCTCGCGGTGTGCGGAGTGGCGGGGTGCAGCATCCTGTGGCAGCAGCGCGTACGGTACGTGTACGAGGTGGCCGATGAGTATGCACGGTATGAGCGGGCTATGCTCGCAGCGCTCCTTGACATCAGCATGAACCTTGTGGCAGAGGGGGTGCGGATCGCTGGCACCAACCCCGCATTCGACGTAAAGCATGCGATAGTCGTGTGCGTGGTAGCGCCGCCGTGGTTTCGAAGCATCGTCCAGGTTGGTACGAAACGGTCGGATCAGGTTGTCGCGGTGACGCACAGCCTTCTCGACGAGGTACGGGCGGCGCTCTACACTGGACTCCTCGACGATGTTGACACGAAGAAGTGGTGCCACGTCATGGGTGCACCCGAGCCACTTGAGCAGGTTGACCTCCGTACGCGGCTCGACGGGTACGAGGTGCCCATCCGTGGCGAACGTGCCCATGAAGTTGAGCTCACAAGCTACAGCGCGGTCATCTCCCAGCGGGTTGCCCACAACATTCGTGACATTCTCGAACGGACCCTACCCAACCACGAACACCACATCATCACCTCGACCCGCCTCCTGCTTCAGAGGGCGCAGACGCGGTGCGAGCATGTGCGTGCGGGGGGGTGCGTCATCGAGCTTGGGGGACGGGTGAGCAACCTCGCCCTCATCCGTGAAGGCTGCCTTGTTGCCACCGTGCCGTTCCCCCATGGCTCGGACCACGTACTCCAGGCACTTGCACCGCGTGCGGCGAGCGCGCTCGAGGCGCAGGGTGTCTATGAGCTCCAAACACACGATGTACGCGATCCGATCGATTTCTCCGCACTACCAGAAGCGCTCCGTATCCCGCTCCTCGCCTGGCACAGCGAGGTTGTCCGCGCGAGCGGCGACGCTGCGGACGGCATCACCTTGCCGCGCCAGGCGCTCCTCATCGCTGGCAGCCTGTGGCGTCCTGTGATGAGTGCGGTGCTCACGCAGCCGTTCCTTCAGGTGGGTGTACGCAAGCAAGCAGGATTCACCGTATGCACGTGCCTGACCGCACCGGCGACTACGGGGGTAGGGAGTGCCCATGACGAGCGGCTCGAGCTCCTCCTCGCCGCTGTTGATGGCGCGGCTTCCGCCCCGGGTGGGGCTGGTGCTATACTCTAAACACGTACCTTGTATGAGGAAGGCCCCCCTGCATGACGTCATTGTAAAGAGTTCCCCACATCCGGGCGAGCGCTCGCAACGGATGGCACGTGATGCGTACGGCGCAGTGCCACACCCAACGCGGCTTGAGCCACGCCGCTCATATGAGCAGCACGAGTACTACCGTGAGCGTGAGCAGCGCCAACCGGAGCCTGTCTCCCGTGACCGAGCATGGCTATACGTCGCACTTGGGCTTGGCCTTGCGATTATCGCTGCCGCCTTCACCCTCTCCCTCTTCTTTGCCGGCGCGACGGTGTCTGTTTTTCCGAAGCAGGACACCGTGGTGGCGCACGCTGCCTTTGACGCAGGGCAGGGCGCATCGCTTGGTTTCGAGCGGATGACCGTCGAGCGCACCGTCGAGCGCACCATTGCTGCGGCGACGACGAAGAACGTCGAGGAACGCGCGACGGGGAAGCTCATAATCTACAACGACTACGCGGAAATGCCGCAACGACTCATCAAGAACACGCGGTTTGAATCGGCGACAGGCAACATCTACCGTATCCGCGAATCGGTCGAAGTGCCCGGGAAGACTGCAGCCGGCCCGGGGAGCGTCGAAGTAACAATCGTCGCCGAAGAACCGGGCGAGCAGTACAATACCGCCCCGGGGTCGTTCACGATACCCGGCTTCGTCGGCCTGCCCCAGGAGGGGAAGGTGTACGGAAAAACAACCGGTGATATTGCGGGCGGTTTCTCCGGCGAGCGGCGGGTTGTAGACGATGCGGAGCGGGCGAACATAGTGACCGAGATCGAGGCAAACCTACGCGACCAGCTCCTCGCTGCAGCGTTCGAGACCTCCGACCGTCCTGCCGACCACCTCCTCTTTAAAGAGGCAGTATTCTTCGAATTTGTCCCCAAGGAGGATGCGCCGGTCGAGGGGGATAAGGTGACGATTTCGCGTACGGGAAAGCTCCATGGAGTGCTCTTCAAACAGGATGCGTTTGCAACAGCGATGGCGCGTGCCGCACTCACCTCCTACGGCGGCGAGTCCATACGCCTCGAGAACCCCCAGGACCTCCAGGTGACGGTCGTGCCGGCGAACACAGCAACTGGCACCACCCCCGAGCAGCCGTGGGAGAGTCCTGTGTACCATGTGTCGGTCGAGGGAAAGGCAGGCTTCGTGTGGGAGTTTGATGCGGCGGCGCTCGCGCGGGACCTCGCTGGGAAGCCAAAATCCGTCCTTGAGGGAGGCTCCGAAAGCATACGCAGCACGTACCCGGGCATTGATCACCTGCAGGCCAACGTTCGGCCTTTCTGGAAGAGCACGTTCCCCGAGCGTCCGGAAGACATTAAGATTATCACCGAGCTTGACGGGTAGACCCGCGTTTGCTACGATGATGGCCACGTTCAATGCAGGACCGCACAGAAAAGACGCTCGTTCGAGGGACTGTCGAGGAGGCGCTCCCGGACGCCCTTTTTCGTGTTGTCGGCGATGACGGGGAGAAGGTACTCGCGTACCTTGCAGGGAAGATGCGGATGAATCGCATCAAGGTGCTCGTCGGTGATGTCGTCTTGATGCAGCTCGATCCGTACGGTGGCCGAGCACGAATTGTAAAGCGTGTGTAAGTGATTATGAAGGTTCGATCGTCTATCAAGAAGCGGAGTCCGGATGACAAGATCGTGCGACGGCGCGGTCGTCTGTACGTCATCAATCGGAAGAAGCCGCGCAACAAGCAGCGTCAGGGTTAGTTACTACGTCATATGCGTATTGCAGGCATCACGATCCCCGAGAAGAAGCGGCTCGACATAGGGCTCACTGCGGTGTACGGCATCGGTCGTCCGCTCGCGGTGACGGTGCTCGCGAAAGCGGGTATTGACCGGGGGCGCAGGCCGTCGTCGCTCTCGACCGATGAGGAGAACCGTATCCGCACGACGATCGAGGAGGCAAGTATCCTCGTTGAGGGCGAGTTGCGACGCGAGGTCGGTGCGCACATCAAGCGGCTCAAGGACATTGGGAGCTACCGCGGGAGTCGACACGTGAAGCACCTGCCCGCCCGTGGTCAGCGGACCAAGACGAATGCACGGACGCTCAAGGGTACGAAGAAAACCATGGGGAGCGGTCGTCGTAAGGTCGATAAGAAGTAGGAGCGTCAGTAGAGCCGCACAACCACACACCACACAACCACTATGGGGAAGAAACGCATCGTCAAGAAGCAGGGATCATCGGTAAACCAGGGCCTCCGCGCGCGGGCGCTCTCACGTGCCGCGAAGAAGAACGTCGAGCGGGGCACTCTCCACATCCTCGCGACGTACAACAACACGCTCGTGACCTTGACCGACAAGCGCGGCAATGCGCTCATGGCGAGCTCGAGCGGCAGCCTTGGCTTCAAGGGTGCGAAGAAAAGCACGCCGTTTGCCGCATCGAAGGTTGGTGAGCTCGTCGCAGAGAAGGCGCTCCAGATGGGCATGTCTGAGGTTGACGTCGTCATCCGTGGCGTCGGCGCCGGCCGCGAGGCCGCGATGCGCGCATTCGTGGGGAAGGGCATCGGCCTCTCCGCCATCAGCGATGCGACCCCC